>NZ_JAILWL010000075.1 GCF_025698965.1 Roseibium sp. | reverse complement strand
GGCAACGCGTCGGTCGCTTCCTCTAGCCGCGCTGCTTGTGGTTCGTCCTCCTCAAGCAGTAAGTCGTCCGCGTCTCGATTGGCAGCTTCGACGACGGGCAATTCTTCCGAAGATGAGCGTTCCGTATCTGCTTCGGACGGTGTCGTCCCCTTGTCCGCGGACGGGTCGTCAAGTGCGGCGGCCGCGCTTTGAAGGTCCCGTGCCAGGTTGGCGTTTTCCGCGGACGGGGTGGGGTTTTCCGGAAACTCCGGTTCGGATTTGCCAGTAATCTTCGCAAGAGATCCAACCAGCGCCGCGGCACTTGCGCCAAGGAACGTTTTACCGGCAAAGGAATTGGGTTGTGCCGGTTTCAGATCTTCCAGTTTCTGAGGTGCGGGCTGAGGTGCAATCTCGGTCTCGACCTCGGGCGCTACGACCTCATCAACGGTGTCTGCAATCTCCACAGCCCCGAGTGCCATGTCATTCTCATCGGGCTCGGTTTCTGCAGGTTTTTCCTCAAGCGATAAGTCGTCTGCCTCAGCCTCTGAAGCCGGCATATCAAGGTCCGCGTCTACAAGGCTTTCGTCAGCAGACAGGTCTTCCGAAATTTCCGGGTTTGAAGCGGGTAGAGTGTCGAGTGGACCGACATCGGTTTCAGGCTCTTCTGCGGCGGGAGCGTCAAGAATCGCGACCTGCAGTGTGGCAATCGGATTGTTGGGGTCATGAAGTGCATCAGCGGTCCGGCAGACGCCAAATCCCCGATAGCCCTCAAATTTCCGATTGCGGTCGAAAGCCGGCAGGGCCGCCATATCAACTGGTACCCGCAACTCGGCACCGCTCACTGGCCAGTTGACGGTTTTACCGCTCCATGTGTCACGCCGGTCGAGCGCCCGGGAGATGTTGCCACGGGGATCGAGGTCGAAAGCGCTGGAAACGGTTTCCCAGGTCAGACCGGTAATGTCCGTTGCCTCAGGGCCGAGAACTTCTGCGAATTCGTCGGACAGAAATGTGAACCGTTGGTCGGCGTCCATTTTCCATGCAAACCGCACCGGCCGTCGACGTGGCTGAAATGCGAAAGTCTCCTGTTCAGCACCGTCTTGCGGGGCTTCCTCGGCGTCCGCAGAAGGTTCGGGCTCGATTTCGCTGGTCTCAGCCGTCTCTGAAGCCTTTTCCTCCGGATCGTCCGCTTCGAGAGCGATTTCCTCGGAATGCCTTTCGCCCACAGCTTCGTGCACGTCTGACACCGAAACTGTATCCACCGTCTCGCTTTCGTCTGTGCCCGTTTCCTTTTCGGCGAGGTCCGGCTCGATGACCGTGTCCGTCCGGGTTTCGAATTCGTCTTCACCCTCCAGGCCATCGCCAAAATCTTCTGAGGCCTCGGCCATTTCACCGGTATCTGGTTCCGGGGACTGACCTTCTTCATTCAGTGCGAGAGGCCTGTCATCCTCCTTAAATGCGGAAGCTTCAACTGTCGCAAGTTGGGCCTGTTCGAGCGTGGCCCCTTCGCCCTCGGGTGCGGAGGTTGCGTCATCGGACTGGGTATCGTCAGACTGGGCCTCGTCAGACTGGGCATCGTCAGGCAGGGCTTCGTCATCAAGCAGGACGAGCTTTGGGCCAGCGGGAATTTGAAGAATAATACCTTCGTGGAAACTGCCATTCAGATCCAGTGGTCCGAACAATGCGCGCTGGCTCTCCGGCAGGTCCAGATCTTCCGGTGTTCCGCTCAAATTGCCAAAACTCTGATCAACACGTCCACCTGTCATGACGAAAACAGACGTATCCGGCGACTTGGCCAGCTGTGCGAAAGCAGGGATCGGCTCTTTTGTCAGCGCCAGACCCTTGTCGCTGCACACAATCAGAGCTGCAGTTTCACCGCTTTCCAGTTCAACCCGTTTGCATTGGCAGGTCAGCAGCATCACGCGCAGGCCACGATAAAAGCGCAGACGGTCGATGCTGAACCGGTCGGTCAGGCCCGAGGTTGCAATTCGGGCGATATGCGGTCGGGCAGGGGAGCGCTCGAGCGAATCCAGCGCACCGAGGTCGGCAATCGTTTGCGCCGAGAAAAAAGACGCACCGGCGGCATTGGCCCACAGGATGCGGGCACCGTCGGCCGACCAGAGCCAGGCTGCTCTTTTATCGGCAACAAGCTGAACCAGATCATTCTTGGCACTCAGTTCCAGGAATGATTGGGTCTGATTGTCCATGGCTCTGCTCCAAGCTGGTCTGCAACACCTGTTGACGGGGTGCGGCGGCCGGATCTGCTTACAGTAGTAAACACTTTGTTAATACTAGCAATCCTCAACGTCGTCCACGTAAAGCAAGGTTGCTAAAGGACTTACGTGAAGGCGTGGTTAATCTGGAAGTGTAGCCCGGTATCTTTGAAAAAGTGTTGCCGCAATGCCGAAAATCGCGGCAACTCCGAGTGTGCCGCAGATGACTGCCGCAATGCGGGAAAACGGGATGGAACGCAAAGTGTTTTGCTGGCGAATTGTTTGCCGGGTAGCCATCTCCATGTTACGAACTTTGGGTATGTAAACGATCAAGGAGATGCAACCTGCATTCTGCCTGTGACCCGAGGAGCGCTGAGATGAGCACAGATAAGACCGGTTTCGAAGTCCCCGAGCAAATGCGCGATTTTGCTGAAAAGAGCGTAGATCAGGCGCGCAAGGCTTTTGATGACTTCATGGGTGCGACCCACAAGGCTGTCTCCAATGTCGAGGACAGTGCCAGCGCGGTTCAGGCAGGCGCTGCGGACGCCAACAAGAAAGCGCTGAATTATGCCGAGGAACATGTCAACGCGGCATTCAAATTCGCACAGGAACTCGTTCAGGCTGGCAATGTTGAAGACATGATGAAACTTCAGCAGAGCTATCTGCGCAATCAGATGGAAACCCTTGGCGAACAGGCGCGTGAATTTTCCAATACCGCAAGCAAGGCGGTTCAGGATGCTACGAAGGCTGCCCAGAAGAAGTAGGCCTTCTCCGTTGGACGCAATGCAGGGCGAAAACGCCCTGCATTAAAAAATTGATTGCGCGGTTGGTTTTTCATCTTCCGGTCGCATGGAGCCGATAATGTGGCTCTGGCCCGCAACTTGCGGGCAGCCTCTGTCCTGAAACGGTATCGACTTATGGCGACGTGATCCAGCGCTGTAAGGGGCTCGATTCCTTCGTTTGCAGGGTCCTTGGACGCGAAACATGAACTCCCCTTACGGAAATTCTTTTGTGCAGTGCAAAAAAATATTGCAATGCAGCAAAAGATACCCTATGTAAGGTCAGCGGATGACGACAGGGTCCGCCGGCAAATGTCCCGGCGGAGAGAATTTTCACCAGTGATCGCATCCGAACTCTAGGAGATGAGATCATGACTGACACCAATACGACTGCCGCAAAATCGGCTTCCAAAGCACGTACCGCCAAAGCAAAAGCTGCTCCTGCTGGCGTAGCTTTCCCGGACTTCGAAGCTTTCGCTCTGCCGAAAATGGAAGTTCCGGCCGCTTTCCGTGAAGTTTCGGAGCAGGGTATCGAGAACGCTCGTGAAGCTTATGCAAAGGTGAAAGCCGCTGCCGAAGGCGCGACTGACCTGATGGAAGACACTTTCGAAACTTCCCGCCAGGGCGTTGTCGAATTCAACCACAAGGCTGTCGACGCTGCGAAAACCAATACTGACGCGACATTCAACTTCATCAAGGACTTCATGTCTGTGAAGACCCTGGCTGAAGCTATCGAGCTGCAGTCCACATTCGCACGCCAGCAGTTCGACACCTTGAGCGCACAGACCAAGGAAATGCAGGAACTGGCGACCAAGCTTGGTACCGACGTTTCTGCTCCGGTCAAGGAAGCAGTCGAAAAGTCCTTCAAGGACCTGAAAGTCAACTAATTCAGTTGCGCGGCGCTTTGTAAGAGAGCTGCAATTTGATCAAATGCCCGGGGCTTCGCTCCGGGCATTTACTTTTCAACAGGCCGGAATTATTCTTCAAATTCCTGCTTGCCGGTTGGAAAAAACGGGGTTAGAAGTCGCCCTTGAAATCGGTGACCCGGACGCGTATGGTCCGCGCCACTTTGATGACCTTAAGCAGACGTAGCTCAGTTGGTTAGAGCGTCGGATTGTGGCTCCGAAGGTCGGTGGTTCGAATCCACTCGTCTGTACCACTTCAAAAACATCAAGCTTTTGAAATGTGAATGTCAAACCGCATTTGCCATGCGAATTGGGCATTTAATGCTCAAATCTGCACAACCTGGATCGCCAACTCTGAAAAGCTGGAGAGGGTGATGCTACGTCTTTCTGGACGCTGTCCACGTGGTAGCCGAGGTTGCGCGTGAGAACATCCAGGTTTTCTTAAAGACACCTATACGGAGTTTTCAAGATTTCAGGTCACTGGTTCGTGATAACGGCACCTGGGCACTCGGCCAGTTCCTTATGATGAACCTTCCCCGTGAGTGAATTCCAGGATCTGCTACGGCAGCGTGTCTCGCTCGCAGGGGTGTACCTTTCGAAAGACTCCTTGAAAGGTCAGAAGCCTTATTGTCTCTGACAAAATCGCGTTAACTTGGCGCAATATTGACGAAAATGCGCCATGTTGATGATCTGGAAATTGGTGACCATGTTTGCGGGCGATGTCATTCATGCGCGCCCGGAAACAGGTTTTTGTACCAGGTGGCATTCCTGTTGATGAAGCGTTTGTCCGAGGGCGGGTTGTCCGTCAACAAACGGTCAGGTCGTCTTGGGCGCCGAACCTGTTCACCTCCACAATTCGGGCAAATTCCACCAAACAAGTTTTCACTGCATTCGGTGCAGAAGGTGCATTCGAACGAGCACATTCGGGCATCGTCTGACTGCGGTGGCAGATCTTTGCCGCAGCATTCGCAATTTGGTTTGAGAAGCAACATCCACGCATCCTTTCGTGAGAACACGTCTAGAATATTCTGGTAGAATTTGGCATAAAGGTCATTATGCCCTCGAAAAATGCCAAAGCCGCGAAGACAGTTCTATTCGTTGTTTTCCCACACGTGAAACTTCTCGATATAGCCGGTCCGCTTCAGGTGTTTTCGGATGCAAATGAGCAACTGGCCAATAGCTACGAAGTGATCGTCACCTCGGTCAGCGGTGGACCGATTGAGTCAGATACAGTCCTGCCGATTGCGACGCTTGCACTTGAGGAGTGCCGGAACCTTACGATCGACACGCTCATCATCTCGGGTGGAAGGGGAGCATTCGAGGCGTCACGAGATGTGGAGTTCGTGCATCGCATAAAGGAACTGGCGCGGCGCAGCCGACGAATTGGATCCGTTTGCACGGGTGCTTATGTATTGGCCGCAACCGGACTGATGGATGGTCGCAGGGTTGTCACGCACTGGAACGATTGCGCGCGGCTGCAGACAGATTTCCCTCATACCTGTGTTGAGCTGGATCCCATCTATGTCAACGATGGTGACGTCTGGTCTTCAGCGGGTGTCACTGCCGGTATTGACATGTCGCTTGCAATGCTGGCTGAAGATTGCGGCAAACCGATTTCCCTGGCAGTCGCAAGGTCGTTGGTAACCTACATGGTTCGTCCGGGTGGACAGTCACAGTTCAGTGCGGTTCTGTCCAATCAGACGAAAGATACACTGGGCCGGTTCGATGACCTTCACACCTGGATTGAAAACAATCTTTCCCAACGAATGACCATTGAGACACTCGCATCTGTCGTAAATATGAGCCCCAGAAATTTTTCGCGAGTCTACAAACAGAAAATGGGGCAATCGCCATCCAAAGCCGTAGAGGCCATTCGTGTTGAAGCTGCACGCAGACTATTGGAAGACAGCAAATTACCAGTCAAGGCGGTCGCTTCGAAAACCGGATTTGGTGATGAAGAACGCATGAGGCGCGCCATGCATCGGAACATGCATGTCTCCCCACGTGAGTATCGTGACAGGTTCAAGACTCCCTGAACAATCCTCGCCGAAAGAAAAAGCGTATTCGGCTCTGAGTGCCGGGTCTCGCGTTGCGCGTAGAGGCACACACTTCCGAACGGCGTCCGCAACGAATAAGCCGGACGATAAACGACCTTCATCGTTGGACCTTCGCCATCTTGTCAAATGCCGAATGCGATGGAACGATGACGCTCCAGGACAATAAATGCGGCTCCCAAGCCTGGCGTCGTAATACGGACGATACAAATGCGTTCGAATTACCGAGCACGAAAATCATCTTCTGAATATGTCTGCATACATGGATGTGTCGAACGCAACACGAGCGCCAAGTATGTGGTAGCTGGTGAAGTGTATGAACGGGTTTCCGGTCCTCACCGTAAATGCAGCCTTGCCCATTCCGATGAGTGTCTGAGTTAGAAAAATGTAACTTACCGACACCCATCCGTTCGTTGCGGTGGCATAGCTCGTTCCAGGGTCAAAGAGGCTAAACGTTGCATAAACAAGTCCGCCAAGCATGATCACAAGAAGCTGGTTATCCAGGAGCAGGCTCAGACGCGGCAGGATGATCAAATGGATCATTACAAGGACGGGCAATCCGGCGCCAACCGTGTTTGCCAATATTCCAAACGGAATTGCGTATGAATAGTCCGCAGGTGCGACATCGAAAAAGTCTGAAATGAATGCAACTGTGAAAAACTCACCTCCCCAAAATGCGATCATCAGCCAGATGTCGCGCTTCCAATCGATACCCTTCACGAGTTTCTTGAGATCAAAGCCGCGCCGGCGGAGCCAGAAATATGGCAAAACCACGAAAACGGTAGCCTGCAGCCCAGCCCACCACAAAACCCCCTGACGGTTGTGAACTCCAGGGGCAAAGACTTCTGGGCCGGGAAAGTGCAGCCCGACGTTGAACAGAGAGCCGAGTATCAGATGACCTGCGATCAGGTACGCAAGAGCTAGAGCAAGATCTTGCTTTATTGAATGCCGTGCGACCCCAAAACCCTGCCACGTCGGCTTTGTTCTGTTTCGTGTGAAATAGAAAACGGTAGCCAGAGTGAAAAGCATGAGGGGTAGATAAAATTGCCAAAGGTCGCGCAATCCCTCCGCAGCGATGGGCGGGGATGGATCGGGGGAACGACTTGCCCAAATGAACGCGGCCATCATCGCCAACCAGAACAGCACCGGTCCCAAGAGGAGTGCGGATCTCAACGTTTGCATCATTGCGCTGAACCTTGCCTGTGTCGTTGTAGCGGAAATTCTATATAGTGCGAATTCGCACTATATGATACGAAATCGAACTAATAAAGTGCGATATCGAATTAAATTGAGAATGCGTGAATGAGACGTCAATCAGTCAAGTCTTTGCTATTGACGCGGAGTTCGACGATTCATCAGCGGCCGAACTGACGTCTTTGAAAGTGACCGGTCCAATGGATGGCTGTGCGGCCATCTTTCGATGAGGCTCCTGGAGCAGAATTGCGCCGGTCGAACTCGAAAGCAGTCGAGAGAACGGGATTTTGTGTAGGGCATAGACGCGGATGAGCGTTGGACGGCTTCTTTTCCCAACAGGGGACTATTGTTTCTGTTCGATGCCTGTAAAACCATGAAGGTGACCGGGCAGCTTTCCAATTTGCGCCAACTCTTGCCGCGGTACGGCGGTGCCTGATTGCTATGTCTACCGGAGAGGCTGGCAATCTTCGTTTGTATGCTCCGTGGAGGAATTGATGCCCCGATTTTCTGCAAACCTGTCCATGATGTTCGGCGAGCATGACTTTCTGGACCGTTTTGCGGCCGCCAGAAAAACCGGCTTCAAGGCTGTGGAGTTTCTCTTTCCTTATGAACACGAGCCTGAAGAAGTGGGGCAGGCAGTGCGCGAAAGTGATGTCTCTGTATCTGTATTCAACCTATTCCCTGGAAACTGGATTGACGGCGACAGAGGCATGGCCGCACTCCCGGGCAAAGAGGATGCATTTAAAGAAACGGTCGAAAGAGCCGTACCCTATGCCAAGGCAGTAGGGGCAACCCAACTCCATGTGATGGCGGGAATAATTGACCCGGTCGCCAGGACGGAGCAGGTCTATATCGACAACATCCGGTACGCGGCAGACAGAATGGCGGTCGAAGGCCTGAAGTTGCTTATCGAGCCGATCAACAATCGCTCGATGCCAGGCTATTTCCTGTCAGACACTGAGCAGGCAATCGACCTTTTGAACCGGATAGATCACCAGTCGGTAAAATTGCAATTCGACGTATTCCACCACCAGATCACGCATGGCGATGCCATTCGCTCGTTGTCGACTTACAAGGATAGGATCGGCCATATTCAAATCGCCGGTGTTCCCGATCGTCATGAGCCGGATACAGGCGAACTCAATTACCGTGAAGTCTTCCGGCACATTGATCAGATTGGTTATCAGGGGTGGATTGGCTGCGAATATCTGCCGAAAAACGGCACATACGAAGGTCTCGACTGGTTTCGGCAAGCAACGCTCACATAAGTCGCAAGCCTGTCCGGTTATTCCGCGTCTTTTTTTGTTCGCACCTGGCGCGCACGTTGATCCGGTTCACGCGGCGAGGAATGTCCATGCCGAGGGCCGCAACTGCATTGCAAGTGCCGCATGCGTAAAAGAGTTGAGGGGGAAGCATCTGAAACTTCGTACGCGGCGGCATCTCGGGGAGTTTTGTGCATCAGTTCAAAAGCTGCCAATTCTGACGGCCTGACTAACCGGTTTTGGTTTCGAAATCCCCGATTGTAATCAAGTCAATTTCGTTCAACATTCGGCAGATGTCTTCTGGCGGGTGAACATCTGTGAAGAGAAGGTCTATCTGATCGACTTTTTCCAAGGTGACCGGTGCACGTTTTCCAAATTTCTCTCCGTCTGCCACGACGATCCGAACCTGGGCGTTGTCGATTGCGATGTTTGCAAGATTGGCTTCCTGCAGATCGTGCAGCATAAAGCCGTGGTCGGCATTGATGGCACCTATCGAGAACACGGCAAAGTTTACATTCAGGCGTCGGACGAGGTCCTGTGCTTCCACGCCGAATGCTCCGCCATCATGCCCGCGCAATTCTCCACCGGCCATGAACACTCGGTTGCCGTTGCGCGTGGAGAGAGTTTGAGCCACGAAAACCGAATTCGTCACAACGAAAAGGTCACGGTGGTTCTGCAATGCAAGCGCGACATATGCCGTGGTGGATCCGATATCGAGAAAAATTGAATCGCCGTCGCTGACGGTCTTGGCCACTGCCAGTGCAAGAGCTTCTTTCGCGTGAACCTTCTTGTCCAGCCGGCTTTCGAAAGTGGGCTCCAGAATATCCTCAACGAGATGAACGCCCCCATGTACTTTGCGGACGATTTTTCTGTCCTCGAGTGTTCTGAGGTTTCGGCGGATCGTTTCCAGTGTCACGCCCAGTTCCTTGGCGAGGAAACTGACGCGGCAAGATCCACCTGCGCGACGCAGTTCGCGCAGAATTTCTTCTTCTCGTTGGTTTGTCGTCTTCGGGGTCATAAGCCACTGCTCAAAATCAAATTCCTCAGTCGGATCCTTCGTTTACAAGGAAACGTACACAAAGCAATCATGTTGAAGTCACATGTCGCAATGTGGCATTAGAACATTTTTCATGGCTTTATGTGGTTTTTTGTTGATTTGGCCCACTTTAGAGAGTTCAATAACCACATTAGATGTGACATTTCAGAACAAAAAGCCACATTATGAGGAGGGATGAGGATGCGAACCGCGAGATTGGGTGCACTGACGCTGTCGCTGATGACTTCGGTGTCCATGGCTTGGGCAGTGGAGTCGACCGATCCGATCAAGTTGACGTTGCACGATTGGTCGGGGCAGTTGATCAATACCAAGATCATGGGAAACATCCTCAAGGAAGCCGGATATAATGTGGAGTATGTTCAGGCCGACTATATTGCTCAGTTTGCAGGTCTGAAGAACGGCGACCTGCATCTGGCCATGGAAATCTGGGAAACGACAGGTCGGGAAGCACTGGACGAAGCCACGGGGACCGGCAAGGTGGTCAATGTAGGCGAAACCGGTCTGATGGCTATCGAGGAATGGTGGTATCCCTCATACATGAAGGACCGTTGTCCGGGTTTGCCGAACTGGGAAGCACTGAAGGATTGCGCCGAAGAGTTTTCGACTGCCGAAACCGCACCTTACGGGCGTTATGTCGGCGGTCCGGTAACTTGGGGCGGTTTCGATGAGGAGCGCGTCGAAGCGCTGGAGCTGGACTTTGAAGTCGTGCATGCCGGAACCGATGCGGCACTGTTTGCCGAACTGGAATCTGCGTATCAGCGCGAAGATCCGATAATGCTCTGGGTTTATGTGCCTCACTGGGCACCGGCTAAGTATGACGGCGAATTCGTTGAGTTTCCGCCTTATTCCGCAGAGTGCTATGCTGACCCCTCAGTTGGCGTGAACCCTGACCTCGCTTACGATTGCGGCAAGCCGCGCGGTCCGATCTGGAAGGCTGCATGGTCAGGTCTTAAGGAAAAATGGCCAGGGGCCTATGACGTCATCGAAGCCTACAACATCTCCAACGAGGAGATGAGCGCCATGGTCGGCAAGGTTGATCTTGAAGGCGTCGACATCGATACCGTGGTTGCGGACTGGATGAAGACCAATAAGGACCGTTGGTCTGGCTGGATCACTCAATAGTCCGAATGCACCAGGGAAGTCGAGTGTTCGCACAGGCCTGATTTCTGGGTTAAATTTCTCCATCTCAACGGTCGCGCCTCCTGAAAAGGAGTGCGGATGCGGAGCTCGTCTATGAAGCCTAAGGCCAAGCTTTCCTGCAGCGATGTCTGGAAATTATATGGAGCAGATTCAGAGACTTTTCTGAAGAACCGCGCTTCACCTGGTGGCGAGGATCTTGAACGCGCCGGTCTGGTTGGCGCCGTTCGAAATGTCTCCCTGGATATTTCCGAAGGCGAGATCTTTGTGATTATGGGTCTGTCCGGGTCCGGCAAGTCGACGTTGGTTCGGTGCCTGTCGAGGTTGATCGAACCAACGGGTGGTGAAGTGCTTTTCGACGGCGTTGATCTTCTTCGGGCGAGTGAACGGGAGCTGATAGAAATTCGTCGCCACAAGATGGGAATGGTTTTTCAGCATTTTGCGCTGTTGCCACATCTGAGCGTGCTGCAGAATGTCATGTTTCCATTGACAGTGCAGGCTGTCGGCAAAGTGGAAGCCGAAGAAAAGGCTCGCGACGTAGTGGAACTCGTCGGGCTCAAAGGGCGTGAGGGCAATTTCCCGCGGGAATTGTCCGGCGGACAGCAGCAGCGGGTTGGGATCGCCCGCTCACTGGTGACTGAACCGGATCTTTGGTTTCTCGATGAACCTTTTTCTGCGCTTGATCCACTGATCCGACGCGAGATGCAGGATGAGTTCCTGAGCTTGCAGGCCCGCCTGCACAAGACAATTGTTTTTATCACCCATGATTTCGACGAAGCGGTGCGGCTTGCTGACCGCATTGCGATCATGAAGGACGGTGAGGTCATCCAGATAGCGACGCCTGAGGTACTGGTGATGAACCCGGCCACCGACTATGTCGCCGAATTCACTCGACATATTCCCCGTTCCAAGGTTCTGACCGTAGCTGGGTTGATGAAGCCTGAACTGAAAGGCAAAGGCGTTCCTGTTGCCGCTTCGGATCGTATTTCCAACGTTGCGAAACACATTATTGCTTCCGACGAGCCATTGCCGGTTGCCGATGAAACGGGTCGGATCATTGGATCGGTTGACCGAGTAACGGTTGCAGGCACTCTATTTGAAAGCGGTAAAACGCAATGAAAACGAGAGGCGAGAGACAAACTCTTTTCGTCTGGATGCTGATCATTGCGACCATCATTATCGGGTATTACGGACGTGATCTGGCGAAATTGCTGGATGCGCGCTGGCTGATCAAGTTTCCATCCGCCTGGGTCATAAGGTTCAACGTGGAGATCTCCGCCGCCATGAAATGGCTGGTCGAGGACGCTGCCATCGGACCCATTTCCTTTACCGATGTGACGCGTGGCATCGCCTGGTTGATCGAACAGCCTTATCAGTTGAGCCTGGCACTTCTGGCCGACGGTTTCATTGTCGGTCAGGGAGCGGAAGCCGTACCGGTGCTTCCCGCGATAAGCTGGATCGTCGTAACGACCGCCGTCATAGCCTTAGGGCAATATTGCCGCGACTGGGGTCTGGCAGCCCTGGTTGGAGCATGTTTTCTGTATCTTGCGGTCTTTGGTCAATGGGACAGCGCGATGGTTACGCTCGCCTCCGTGATCATTGCGGTACCGATCGGCGCCGGTGGCGGATTGCTCCTGGGCATTTGGGCTTATCGTCATCCGGTGGGCGAACGGATCCTGTCACCGATCCTCGATCTGATGCAGACAATTCCAATATTTGCCTATCTGGTACCCATTCTGTTTATGTTCGGCTTCGGTCCGGTCTCGGCCCTGGTCGCCACGATTATCTACGCGACACCGCCGATGGTGCGCATCACGACCCTGGCGCTGAAGTCCGTCGATCCAGAGATCCTCGATTTCGGCCGAATGGTGGGCACCACCAGGCGGCAGTTGACCTGGCGGGTTCTGGTGCCTTCGTCTTCCCAGACCCTGATGGTCGGCGTCAATCAGGTCATCATGCTGACCCTGAACATGGTCATCATCGCCTCGATGATCGGGGCCGGAGGGCTTGGGTTCGACGTTCTGGCCGCCTTGCGGCGACTGGATATAGGGGCGGGATTTGAAGCTGGCATCGCCATCGTGGTTCTGGCAATCGCCGTCGACCGGTTGAGCCAGGCCTTCGCCGAGCGCATCGGCCATATAGACAGGCCGGTGACCGGGTCGTGGGTTTCAAGGCACAAACGCACCACCTTGGTTGGAGTTCTGCTTTTGCTTACCTGGGTGCTGGGGCAGTTTTCACCACTGCTTCTGAAATACCCGGAGAGCCAGACGATCACGACCGGGGTCTTCTGGAACGACACGGTCAAATACCTGAATGTGAATTATTTCGATGCGCTTGAAGCGTTGAAGATATTCTTCCTTACCTGGTTCCTGCTACCGATCAAAAAAGTCATGCTCGGGATACCCTGGCCGTTGGCGATCGTCCTCTTGTCGCTGCTCGGTTGGCGTGCAGGCGGTTGGAAACTCGCCTTGCTTTGCCTCGGATTATCAGGGTTGATTGCGGTTTCCGGATTGTGGGCGAAAGCCATGGTGACCGTCTATTTGTGTGGCGCATCGGTTATTCTTGCAACGGTGATCGGAATACCACTTGGCGTTCTGGCGGCTTTGAACCGGCACGCTGGCACGGCGATCAATCTCTTTATCGATACCCTGCAAACGCTGCCGAGCTTTGTGTATCTGATCCCGGTCGTGATGCTTTTCCGTGTCGGCGATTTTACTGCCATGATAGCGATTGTCCTTTATGCTTTGGCACCGGCGGTGCGTTACGCTGCGCATGGTGTGCGTAGTGTCAGCAAAGACCTGATAGAGGCTGGGCAGGTGTCCGGGTGCACGCGGTGGCAGTTGCTGCGGCACATACGTTTGCCCATGGCTTTGCCGCAAATCCTGCTAGGGCTGAACCAGACGATCATGCTGGCACTTTCAATGCTCGTGATCACTGCACTGGTCGGCACCCGTGACCTTGGTCAGGAGGTTTACATCGCCTTGACCAAAGCCGACACGGGCCGGGGGCTCGTCGCCGGACTTGCCATTGCGTTCATCGCGATCATTGCTGATCGTCTTCTCAAAGCCGGTGCTCGCAATGCCCGCATCCGTTTCGGACTGGAGAGTTGAGCCATGACACAATCCGATTTGATGTCCAAAATTCAGGCACTGCCGATCTGGCAGGGAGAAGTCACGGCCAGGCCGCTTGCCGGTGGCATAACGAACGTCAATTACCTCGTGGAAGACAGAACCGGTAAGTATGTCGTTCGTGCAGGGAATGACATCCCACTGCATCATGTGATGCGCTTCAACGAACTCGCTGCAGCGCGCGCCGCCCACGCAGCCGGGTTGTCACCGGCAGTGGTCCATGCTTCTGACAATCTGGTTGTGTTGGAATACGTCGAAAGCCGAACGTTGAGCGAGGCGGACGTGCGCAATCCCGATCTGCTGCCGCGCGTGCTGGATCTCGTCAAGGCCTATCACCAGAAAGTGCCGGAATACTTGCGCGGGCCTGCCCTGGTGTTCTGGGTGTTTCATGTCATTCGCGACTATGGAGCAACGCTGGTGGACCGCAATTCCGGATACAGCGATCTTGTGCCAGAGCTTCTCGAAATCGCCGGTAAACTGGATCACGCCGCAGGGCCGTTCGATATTGTCTTCGGTCACAATGATCTTCTATGCGGAAACCTTTTGGATGATGGCCAGCGCCTTTGGCTGATTGACTTTGATTATGCGGGCTTCAATACACCGCTTTTCGATCTCGGTGGCCTGGCTTCCAACAATGGACTGAGCGCTGAACAGGAAGACTGGATGTTGTCGGTCTATTTCGAAACGCAGGTCACCGACGACTTGCGCCGCCGATACCACGCCATGAAATGCGCCTCACTGCTGCGCGAAACCATGTGGAGCATGGTTTCAGAAATTACTTCCGATATCGATTTTGATTACCAGGCCTACACGGCCGAAAACCTCTCCCGCTTCCGTGCGGCATATGAAGACTTTCAAGTGAGTTGAGGACTGACATGACCAAACTTCCCTCTACTGCCAAAGCCGTAATCATCGGTGGCGGCATTATCGGTTGCTCAACTGCCTATCATCTGGCCAAGCTCGGCTGGACCGACACGGTCCTTCTTGAGCGGAAGAAACTGACCTCGGGAACAACCTTTCATGCGGCCGGGCTGGTGGGGCAATTGCGTTCGAACGCGAACATTACCCAGCTGCTTGGATATTCCGTCGATTTGTACAACAAGATCGAAGAGGAAACCGGCCTTGGTACAGGCTGGAAAATGAACGGTGGTCTGCGGCTGGCCTGTACTGAGGAACGTTGGACGGAGGTGAAACGGCAGGCCACAACCGCCCACAGTTTCGGCCTACCGATGGAATTGCTCACTGCGAGAGAGGCACAGGATCTCTGGCCGCTGATGGATGTATCCGACGTGGTCGGTGCGGCGTTTCTGCCCACAGACGGTCAGGCCAATCCATCCGACATTACCCAGGCGTTGGCCAAGGGCGCCCGTATGGCAGGAGCCAGAATACTTGAAGATACCAAGGTCATCGACATTGAGGTCGACAAGGGCAAGATCCGGGCGGTCATAACCGAACACGGCCGTATAGAATGTGAGAAAGTGATCTGTTGCGCCGGACAGTGGACGCGAGATTTCGCCAAACGCTTCGGCGTTAATGTGCCCCTGGTGCCGATGGAACACCAGTACATGGTGACAGAACCGTTCGAGGGCGTGCCTTCCAACCTTCCCACGCTGCGCGATCCGGATCGGTTGACCTACTACAAGGAAGAAGTCGGCGGTCTGGTGATGGGAGGGTATGAACCCAACCCCATCCCCTGGGCTGTGGAGGGGATTCCGGACGGTTTCCATTACACGTTGCTCGATAGCAATTTCGACCATTTCGAACAATTGATGGAATTGGCCCTGGGCCGTGTCCCGGCGCTGGAAACCGCGGGTGTGAGATTGCTCACCAACGGTCCTGAAAGTTTCACGCCGGACGGCAATTTCATTGTCGGCGAAGCCCCGGAACTCAGCAATTTCTATGTCGGTGCAGGATTTAACGCGTTTGGCATCGCCGCCGGAGGTGGGGCAGGCATGGCACTTGCCGAATGGGTACACAAAGGTGAACCGCCATTCGATCTTTGGTCTGCCGACATACGTCGATTTGGCAGGCCGCATTTCGATACCGACTGGGTTCGAACCCGCACAGTTGAAGCGTATGGCAAGCACTACACAATGGCCTGGCCGCACGAAGAGAACAGATCGGGGCGTCCTTGTCGCAAGTCTCCGCTCTACGAAACTCTGGCGGCGCAAGGTGCATGTTTTGGCGAGAAGCTCGGGTGGGAACGCCCCAACTGGTATGCGGACGCATCGAAGGGAGAAACCCCGAAAGATGTTTACAGTTTCGGCCGCCAGAACTGGTTTGAGGCGGTTGGACGCGAGCACATGGCAGCGCGCGAAGCTGCCGTCATTTTCGATCAGACGTCCTTCGCCAAATTCGCGCTGAAAGGCCTGGACGCTGCCAAGGCAATGAACTGGATCTGTGCCAACGATGTCGACAAGCCGGTCGGCTCGCTGACCTATACTCAGATGCTCAATGACAAGGCTGGTATTGAGTGCGATCTCACAGTGGGGCGGGTCGCAGAAGATGAATTCTATATTGTGACAGGCACCGGCTTCGCCACGCATGATTTCGACTGGATCAGGCGAAATATTCCGGAGGGAATGAACTGTCAGCTTTTTGACATCACATCATCCAATGCGGTCTTGTCGTTGATGGGGCCGAGGGCGCGAGCTGTTCTGGAAAAAGTTACCCGCAGCGACGTTTCGAACGAAGGTTTCAGATTTGGCAGCATCCGCACCATCGGCATCGCAGGATGTCCGGTTCAGGCGCTCAGGGTCACGTATGTCGGCGAGCTGGGATGGGAACTGCATTTGCCGGTCGAATACGCGCAAACGGTCTACGCCACGCTGATGGAAGCCGGAGCGGAGCACGGCCTGGTGAACGCGGGCTATCGTGCCATTGAGTCCCTTCGTCTGGAAAAGGGATATCGTGCCTGGGGCAGCGATATCGGTCCGGATCATACGCCGTTTGAAGCCGGACTAGGCTGGGCGGTCAAATTGAGAAAAGACATGGATTTCAAGGGACGGGCGGCAGCCGAAGCGCAAAAGGCAAATGGCGTGAAAAAGATGCTCGCCTGCTTTACGGTCGATCCGAGTGTCGTGTTGCTCGGACGCGAAACGATCTACCGCAACGGCGAACGCGTCGGCTGGTTGACATCTGGCGGGTTCGGCTATTCGGTCGGCAAGTCCATCGGTTACGGCTATGTGCGCGACCCGAACGGTGTTGATGCGAATTTTGTGAAATCCGGTACATACGAGCTTGAGGTCGCCACCGAGCGCTTCCCTTGTGAAGTGACTTTGTCGCCGCTGTACGATCCGAAGATGGAGCGCATCAAATCGTAAACTAGCCAGGCTATATGGACTGAGTCTCACATATCGACGGTTCAATATGCATTGAATGTGCCTCAGGGCCAGCCTTGCCAATTTCGCATTGAGCTGCGTGCACAAGATTTTGTTGGCGGGCGCCGGTTCACGGGTGGGTTTTCAGCATTGGTTCGCTTTTGATCCCCCTTGGAGTGTGATCGTACCCGAAACCCAGCTGCGAGGTAGTTCTTGAAATGTCGTGCGACGAATAAGTCATCACTCTGCAAAAGCCGAGTTATCGACAGAGGCCTCATAAGCACCAGCTATCAATCGGTAGATTATTCTTATTTTGTTTTCGAAGTGGTTTGACCAATTCTCTTTCGTGAACTGGTCATGAAATCTGGTGAGGTCACGAGTAGGCAAATATTTGAGCACACCTGCCGACCGTTTTTTCCTGCATCAATCTACCGGAGAACATTTATGAAAATCGTCCGAACGGATCGGGAACTGAAGGTCCCTGTCGTAGATGGCACGTTGCGGGAGTTCGGTCACGAATTGGTGCTTCTTCCAGATGGGATTTCAGAGACGGAGCTTGCGAGAGAAGTCTCAGACGCCGATCTTCTCTTGATGTGCTACACGCCAGTTCCAAGATCGGTTCTGGAAACTGCGACCAAACTGCGTGGCATAGTCAAGTATGGCGTCGGGATCGACGCGATCGATATCCCGGCTGC
>NZ_JAILWL010000074.1 GCF_025698965.1 Roseibium sp. | reverse complement strand
TATTTTTTTACACCAAAAGATGATCACAGAATTGGCGTGCTAACAAGTTGAGCACCGCCCCAAAAGTCAAAAAATTTGAACAAATGGCAAAATTTTTTCCGAAGGCACCCAATTTGCTGAAAAATTGATCAGGAGGTGATAATTTTTGCGCCTTCAGGAGACAAAATCCGGGCAATTTCGAGAGCCACAATATCATTGGCCGCTCTGTCTGATGGTACTCCAACCGTCCGATCAAAGAGAAAAGGCCCGCCTGAAAGCGGACCTAAAACTCTAGATGTCGAACTTGACACCCTGTGCAAGCGGTAGCTCGGCGGAGTAATTCACCGTCGAGGTTTGACGCCGCATATACCCTTTCCAGGCATCGGAGCCGGACTCCCGCCCGCCACCGGTTTCCTTCTCGCCACCGAAAGCTCCGCCGATTTCAGCGCCGGATGGGCCGATATTGACATTGGCAATGCCGCAATCGGAACCGGTTGCCGACAGGAACGTTTCCGCTTCGCGCATGTTCAGGGTGAAGATACAGGACGAAAGGCCCTGGGGCACACCGTTCTGCAATTCGATTGCCTGGTCCAGATCCTCATATTCCATGACATAGAGGATCGGAGCGAAGGTTTCCGTTTTCACTGTCTCGGTCTGACCGGGCATCTCGATAAGCGCCGGAGCGGCATAGGCGCCACCCGGAACACCTTCCGTGACAGGACCACCGCCGTGAACCGTGCCGCCTTCCGACCTGGCTTTCGCAATCGCTCCCTGCATTGCGTCGAGAGCCCCTCTGTCGACCAGCGGACCGATCAGCGTTCCGTCTTGTCGCGGATCGCCAATTGGCAGGCTGCCATAGGCCTTGACCAGCTTGGCAACCAGCTCCTCCTTGACGGACTTGTGCACAATCAGGCGACGCAAGGAGGTACATCTCTGGCCAGCGGTACCGACAGCGGAAAACACAATCGCACGCACTGCCATTTCCAGATCGGCGGAAGGGGCAACGATCATTGCGTTATTGCCGCCAAGTTCCAGGATCGGACGCCCCCAGCGCGCGGCAACCTTCGGTCCGACAACACTCCCCATCCGGGTTGAGCCGGTAGCAGACAGGATAGGAACGTCGCGGGACGTCACCAGAGCCTCACCGACATCAGCGCGGCCGATCACAACCTGCATCAGTCCCTCAGGCGCATCATTCCCCAGTCGGGAGACCGCCTTTTCGAATATCTTCTTGCAGGCAAGCGCCGTCAGCGGTGTTTTTTCCGACGGCTTCCAGATAACCGGATTGCCGCAGACCAGCGCAAGGGCCGCATTCCAGGACCAGACGGCGACCGGAAAGTTGAACGCGGTGATCACGCCGCAGGGGCCGAGCGGATGCCAGGATTCCGACATTTTGTGGCCGGGTCTCTCGGATGCAATCGTCAGACCATAGAGTTGGCGGGACAAACCGACCGCGAAATCGCATATGTCGATCATCTCCTGAACTTCCCCAAGACCTTCGGACGTGATCTTGCCGGCTTCCAGCGTTACCAGCGCGCCGAGTTCATCCTTGGCAGCGCGCAGTTCTTCACCCAGCAGCCGCACCAGTTCGCCCCTGCGGGGAGCGGGAACCGTCCGCCAGGCCTTGAAGGCCTGTTTCGATTGGGCAATGACAGTTGCCATATCGGACAGCGGCGTTTCAGCGATCCGGGCAACTTCAGCCCCGTCAATCGGCGAATGGACGGCAAGTGATCCGCCGGTCAGCTCATCATTGCTGAAACCAAGCGCACTCAAGACCTGTGCATGTTCCATGTTCATCTCCTGTGACAAGCGGTGTTGGATCACCGGCTCTTTTCTTCGTATGAATTCAATTTGCTGACCGCCTGTGCGATACGATCAAGGCCTTTCATCAGGTCGGTTTGCGCATAGGCAAAGGAAATCCGGGCATGGCCGGGAAGTCCGAACGCACGTCCCGGGACAATTGCGACATGTGCTTCGCGCAACAACCAGTCGCAGACAGCGGCATCGTTTTCAAAACCACCCGCGTCAATCAGACCCTCAATATTCGGAAACACGTAAAACGCGCCATCGGGAACAGGGCATGTGATCCCGGAAACGGAATTCAGATGTTCGACTGCCAGATCACGCCGAGCCTCGAATTCGGACCGGCGCGCCACGAGCAATTCCCGACCGCTGGTCAAAGCAGCAAGCGCCGCAGCCTGCGCGATCGAACAGGCACCCGAAGTGATCTGCCCCTGCACGGCTGTCATGGCCTTGATGAGACCCGCAGGACCAATCCCCCAACCAATGCGCCACCCCGTCATTGCCCAGGCTTTGGAAACACCATTAACGACAAGAAGACGTTCTTTGAGAGAAGGGGCCGCCTCCCCGAAACTGATGAATGCTCTGTAGCTCAGATGCTCATAAATCTCGTCCGAAAGCACCCAGACATGCGGGTGTCTTTCCAGTACGTCTGAAAGCGCCTTCATCTCATCGACGGAGTAGATCGCACCGGACGGATTGGACGGCGAATTGAGCATCACCCAACGCGTCTTTTCCGTAATCGCCGCTTCGAGCTTTTCCGGCCTGAGCTTAAACCCTTCTGTCATGGGACATGACACGGTGACTACACGCCCTCCGGCCATGACGACAATGTCGGAATAGCTCGTCCAATAAGGCGCTGGAATGATAACTTCGTCTCCGGGATCAAGGGTCGCCAGCATGGCGTTTGCCAGGACCTGCTTCGCACCGGTTGACACCATCACGTTCTCACGCAACGTGCCGCTCTCCTTGGCAATTTCATCTCGAAGCGCAATCGCTCCAGCCGTCGGCGGATATTTTGTATTCCCGCTTTCGGCAGCTGTATGAGCCGCGGCAATCACATGCGGCGGTGTTGGAAAATCAGGTTCCCCCGTGCTCAGGGCAATAACGTCATGACCTTCGTCTCGAAGCAGTCTCGCCCTTTCCGAGATCTGTACGATCTCCGACAGGGAAAGCCTGCCGATACGCTCTGCGCGCTGAAACGTCGCTTGCTCACCCATTGTACCGGGCACCGTTTCGGGTCTTCAAAAAGGCCTGAAGCGATACATCTTCCTGTTTCAGAAAACCTTGTGCGGGAAGCGTGCCTTCTTTCACCATTTCGATGACGGCAACAACAGAGGATGCCGTGGTCCAGGCGATAGCGGTACGTTCCTTGCCGGCAATTTCGACCGGTTTCAAACCTCGCACGAATTCCCTGCGCTGTGTGCGGCCATCGATCTCGCCTTCGGCGGCAACATGAATATATACGACATCATCGCTGACCGGCGGCTTGGCATTGACCAGAATTTCGCCGGCCTCCTTGCGCCGGTCACGCATGAGCAGCTCATGGAAGAAGAAATTCATCAATTGCACATGGCCCGGATAGCGCATGGTCTTATAGTCGATATTCGGCACCCGGTTTTTGTAAGTCTCGCACATGGTGCCAAGCCCACCAGAGGTGGTGAAGGCTTCCAGCTCAATGCCGCCGATGACGATTTTCTCGATCCATTCCATCGGTGAAACCCACTTGATTTCACCGTCTTCCAGAACTTCGCAATCGTTCAGATACTCATTCACGACACCTTCCGGCGACCAGTTGAACGAATAGCCCATCAAGCCCGTCGGGTTCTGTGGCAACGCACCGACCCGCATCCGGCAGGAACGGCAGGTGTCGAATTCCTCAATCAGGCTTGCCCCGACAATGCCGACAAAGCCTGGTGCCAGACCGCATTGCGGTGCCATCAGTCCTTTCGACGTCCCGGCGAGTTCCATGATCGCCTTGGTCGTCGGCACGTCTTCCGTCAGGTCGAAATAGTGAATTCCAAGATCATATGCGACGGTCGCCACGCCGGTATTCAGAAAATACGGCAGACAGGACAGGACCGCGTCTTGATTTGTAAGCGCCGCCTTAAGCGCGCCGGTATCGCTGACATCGATTGTTTTGATCTCAAACGGAAGATCTGCTCCCGCATGGGCGTCAAAACCCGTCACCTCAAATCCACTTTCGTGCAACAGCTCGCTCGCAAGAGTGCCGACCTTGCCGAGACCGAGAACCGCTATCTTATGCATATTCGAATTTTCCCTGAACCCGTTTGAAACCAGAGTACTCCCACTTGACCGGCACAAAAACACCTGAAAAATAGTTATTTACATGACTAAAACTCATGAATAGTCAGGCACACCAATGGAACGTGACATTCCAATTCCCAGCATCTCGGTGCTCCGCTGCTTTGAGGCCGCGGCCCGATATCAGAGTTTTACCGCCGCCGCAGAAGAACTGGGTCTGACCCAGAGTGGCGTCAGTCGTCAGGTCAAGGAACTGGAAGACCAGATCGGCGCATCGTTGTTTCGCCGGGAAGGACGCGGCATCCGCCTGACCCATGCCGGCAAAACTCTGGCGGACAGTCTGTTTTCAGATCTCACAAGATTGCGCCGAACAATCTCTCAAGCCGTCGCGGCAGGAGAAACACAGGAGCTTTTGTCGCTTGCCGCCCTGCCGACATTTGCCACCAGATGGCTGGTGCCAAGATTGAAGGACTTCAAGATCAGGCGCCCCAACCTGGACCTCATGGTCTACAGCCGGGCGGAACCGTTCGATCTGGTGGAACAGGGCATCGATGTCGCCATTCACTTCGGCACAAATGACTGGCCCGGGGCAAAACTGACGCCGCTTTGTCCGGAGGATCTTGTCGTTGTCGCCTCGCCCGCGCTGGTCGAAGAAAATCCGGTGTCCTGCAATGCCGACATTTTGAACCTGCCTCTTCTTCACATGACCTCACGCCCGCATCTTTGGAAAGTCTTCCAAAAGAACGTTCCGGACGCGACAACACATGTCCAGAAGGGCAGTTACTTCGACCAGTTTTCGATGATCATCACTGCCGCGGTGAGTAGCTTGGGAGCGGCAATCCTGCCGACCTATCTGATCGAGGTCGAACTGGCGTCGGGATCTCTGATTGACCTTGCAACTGTCGAGGAGGGATCGGATCACAACTACTATATAGCAACCCCGCCCGGTGAACTCAGCCCTCCAGCTGCTGAGTTCGTTTCCTGGATCCGAAAACAGGTCAGCCGTCGGGTCGGACAGGGTGCCAAGACACCTAAACCTTGGTAATCGTTCTGAGAATATGCTCCGTCGACTGCCGCATCGCCGGCATTGTTGACTTCAGAATATCCAATCGGTCGAAGACTTCCGGCCTCTCGGCAAGAATTTCTCGCAAGGACCTTCCGAAGGTCTGGCGCAACTCCGTGCCAAGATTGAACTTGCTGACACGGCTTTCCCGCGCCAGCTTCCGGCGAATTTCCGGAGGAATGCCGCTGCCGCCATGCAGGACAAGCGGTTTTGTCGTCACGTCTTCCAAGGCACGAAGCGCATTGAAGTCGATGCCGTCGGTTGTTTCCGTCTGCAGGTGAACGTTGCCGACAGAAATCGCGATTGCATCCGCGCCGCTTTCCCGGTCGAACCGTGCTGCTTCATTGGGGTCTGTAAAGGCCGACTTTGCCCCTTCCGCATATCCGACATATCCGACTTCACCTTCGACAGACACGCCCGCGGCATGAGCCACTTCGGCAAGACGTGCCGTCAGATCGATGTTTTCAGAAATCGGCAGCTTGGACCCGTCGAACATCACCGAGGTAAAACCATGATCAATGCCACTTCGACAGTCGTCCAATTCGTAACCATGGTCGAGATGACAGACAACCGGAACGCTTGCCCGATCCGCGAGGTACCGCAGCATCCTGCCGATAACGGGTATCGGCGTATGCGCCCGGCATCCCGGTCCGGCCTGAAGAATGACCGGGCAACCGACGGCCTCGGCCGCATCGACGAAAGCAACCGCGTCTTCCCAACCCAGAACCACAAGTCCCGCAAGAGCGTAACCGTTCGAAGCGGCGGACGGCAGGACCTCATTGAGGGAAACTGCCGTCATTTGAATTTTGCGATCATGTCTTTGATACCGGGGATAGTCTCGATCTGCCAGGCGTGATCGGGCTGGAAATACTGGACGAGCGAACGCTGCGACAACCCACCGAGAATCGTGAAGTAGTACATCTCATAGCCAGGAGCGACGACGCACGGGTGATATCCCTTATCGAGCACGATCGTGGAACCATCGACGATATGATAGGCATCCCCCACTTTGCCGTCTTCACGTTGAACCAGCTGCAGACCAAATCCCTTGTTTGGGCGGAACCGGAAATTGTAGGTCTCGTCATGACGGGATTCTTCAGGCAGGCGGTCCGTGTCGTGTTTGTGAGGCGGAAAGCCCGACCATCCGCCCTGCCCGACCGTGAACAGTTCCGACACCAGCAGACGGCCGACCTTGTCGTGGTATTTGGTTCCCAGGATATGCTTGATCTTGCGATGGGTTTTGGTGTCGTCCGACCCGTACTGTACAAGATCGATATCCTTTTGCCGAACATCGAACGGCTCCAGCACCTTGTCGTATTTCGCGCCAGCGATGAAAACTTCTGCCGCATCGCTTACACACACAATTTGAGCCTTGGCACCTGAGGGCACATAAACACCCTCCGGCTCCCCGTCCCAGACATCGACGCCGCGTGACCCGACGGAGGGAAAGGACAGGCCTTCAATCGTCACATCGACGCTGCCCGTCGCCGGAACGACTGCCGTCTCATAGCCAGGAACCGCATATTCGAATGCCTGGCCCCTGGTCAGTTTGACGATGTTGAAATAGTTCAGAGGAACCCTGCTGTCGTCGACATCGATGATCGCTTCATTTTTGTTGTCATAAGGTGGAAAATGCATGGCAGCCTCCTCAGGTCTGTGGGGCGGAATTTTGGGACAGGAATGCGTCGAGTTCGGCGGGGGTAGGCATTGCCGGAGCGCAGCCGAAACGGGAGACCACCATTGCCGCGGCGGCCGAACCGCGCAGAACCGCGTCTTTCAAGGAACTCTTGGCAGCGAGCGATGCCATCAGCGACGCCATGAAAGCGTCTCCTGCCCCCATGGGCTTGATGGCTTCAACTGAAAAAATGCCGGTTTCAAAAGATCCGTCCCCTGTAAAAACGACTGATCCCTTTTCACCCATCTTGTAAACGATGATCTTGTCGCCCTGCCCCAACCTGGCGGCAAGGCTGCGCCCGTCGTCATGGGACCCGTTGGCAACCACGGCAAACTCGTCATCATTGCCGACGATGACATCCGCTGCCTCGATTGCCGCGAGATATGTTTCCGCAGCCTCATGGCTGTCAGGCCAGGAATACGGACGGTAATCGAGATCGATGACGACAAGCGCGTCTTCGCGGCGCGCATGCTCCATGGCCCGGAAAGTTGCGGCTCTCGAGGGATTTGTTGCCAAGGCCGTTCCCGTCACGATCAGCGCGTCGAACAGGTCGAAAGGTACCTCGAGCACATGGTCTTCGCTTAAAAGCAGATCCGACGCATTGTTCCGGTAGAGCGTGTTCTGCGTGTTTTCGATCCGCGTTTCGGTGACCGCAAGCGAAGTCCGGGTCTCTCCTTCCAGCACGCGCACATGACGTGCATCGATGCCGTAGGCCTCAAGCTCATTGCGCACAAAGCGCCCGATTGCATCGTCCGACACACAGGTCAGCAGGCTCGCAGACAGTCCGTGGCGTGCAAGTCCGGCAGCGATGTTCCCGGACGAGCCGCCGAGTGCGGTCGCAAACTTTTGTGCGTATTCCGCCTCGGTGCCGGGTGGATCCGCATATAGATCCATCCCCGCCCGGCCCAGAACAAGAAATTTCGACTGCGGTGAAAGGCGTGTCGGCATCCTAGACGCCTTTTCTTTGCGGTGCGCGTCCGGCTTCCCAGTCCTCATGGGCCTTGCGCACGCGTTCACTGTTGGAAACTTCCGGTGTTCCCACTTCCCACCAGGTGTGGCCTTCCTGGGTCCAGCCTTCGAAGGCGTCCACCTGCATCGAAATGACATAGGTCCGGTCTGATTGTTTGGCCCTGGCGAAAGCATCCTTCAATTCCGCAATGGAATGCACGGTTTCAGCGTTGGCACCCATGGCGCGCGCATGCGCTTCAAAATCGACGGCAAAGGGTTCGACAGCGATTTTGCAATCCGAGATCAGGTTGTTGAACGACTCGTTGCCGGTGTTGTTCTGCAACTTGTTAATGACCGCAAAGCCACCATTGTCGCAAACAACAACGATCATTTTGGTACCGGCCAGAACCGAAGAGTAGATATCGGAATTCATCAGGAGATAGGAGCCATCACCGACAAACACGATAGTGTCCTGATCCGGATGCTTTTCCTGATGACCGAGACGGGCACCCCAGCCCCCGGCGATTTCATACCCCATGCAGGAGAAACCGAATTCAACATCGACACTGCCGAGGGACTTCGTCCGCCAATTGGCGGTGACTTCGGCCGGCAACCCGCCTGCGGCGGCTACGACCCGGTCTTCCGCATCGCACACCTCGTTGATCGCACCAATCACCTGGGCATAGGACATTGGCCTGTTGCTGCCGTCCTTGCCGATCGGTGATGCGTTTTCGTCAAGATACATTCCCCAGTCGGCACGCTCATGCGCGGCCCTTTCCACCCAGCCTGACGGGGTCACGTAGGATCCGAGAGCCTCAGAAAGATCAGGAAGCGTCAGTTTCGCATCACCCACAACGGGCAGTGCCATATGCTTGCCGGCATCATGTCTGCCGACATTGACCGACACAATGTCGGCGTCCTCGGCAAAGGCCGTCCACGAACCGGTGGTAAAATCCTGCAAACGGGTCCCCACAGCCAGGATCACATCTGCATCCTTCGCCAGATTGTTGGCTGAGTTCGACCCGGTGACGCCAATCGGCCCACAATTCAGATCATCGCCATAGACCAGGTTCGCACGGCCCGCGATGGTTTCCACAACGGGAATCCGATGTTTGTGTGCAAACTCCCGAAGCTCCTTTGTTGCCAGGGAATACTGAACCCCGCCACCGGCAATGATCACCGGACGTTCGGCCGATTTCAGACGCTCAGCGGCGGCTGCCAGTTCGTGGCCATCGGCGGCCTGCCGGCGCATATAGTGGATTTTCGGCTCGAAGAATTTCTCAGGGTAGTCATAGGCCCAACCCTGGACATCCTGTGGCAGCCCCAGGAAAACAGGGCCGCAATCCGCCGGGTCGATCAAAGTGTTGACCGCGGCTGGCAGAGACTGAAGCAACTGTGCCGGATGCGTGATGCGGTCCCAGTATCGGGTCACGCTCTTGAAGGCATCGTTGACTGAAAGACTTGGGTTGCCAGGATGCTCAACCTGTTGCAGGACCGGATCCGGCAGGCGCGTGACAAAGGCATCGCCGGACAACATCAGCAATGGCAGCCTGTTGGTATGCGCAATTCCGGCGGAGGTCAGCATGTTGGTCGTACCGGGCCCGGCCGATGTCGTGGCGAACATGAAGCGCCGGCGCAATTGCTGCTTGGCATAACCAATGGCAGCCATTGCCATGGATTGTTCGTTCTGACCACGCCACAGCGGCAATTCGTCCCTGTGATTGTAAAGCGCCTCACCGAGACAGGTCACGTTACCGTGACCGAAAATGCCGAATCCGCCGGCGCAAAACCGGACAGTCTGGCCGTCGATCTCGACAAATTGTGCAGCAAGATAACGGACAAGTGCCTGAGCCATCGTCAGGCGAAGCGTCTTCTCGGCCATAAGCCTCAATTCCTCCCGGAAAAGCATTTTTTGGGTTCCGGCCCGGGGGCCCTTGACTGTGAAAGCTAATGGGTGTTTAGCTATTTTGCAAGCGGTTGCAAAAATGGATCAAAAAACTGATGGAAAAGCGCAAGCTTGGCATAGGCATCATTGGCGGCGGTTACATGGGCAAGGTTCACGCCGTGGCCATGCAGTCTGTCGGAGCCGTCTTCAATACGAATTTGCGGCCGGTGCTGGAAATGATCTGCACGACAACCGAAGAAGGTGCTGCAAAGAAGGCAAGCGAGCTCGGATTCGCGCGCTCGACAGCGAACTGGCGCGACGTGGTATCCGATCCGAGGGTCGAAGCGATCGTCATTGCTTCGCCGCAAAATACCCATCTGCAAATCTCAACTGCTGCCTTTGAACTCGGCAAACCGGTTTTTTGTGAAAAACCCCTTGGGCAGAACCTCAAGGAAAGTCGCGAAATGGCCGCTGCGGCCAAGATTTCAGACTGCATCAACATGGTCGGGTTCAACTACATCCGCACGCCGGCCAGCCAGCTTGCCCGCGAGATCATTGCCTCCGGTGAGATCGGGGAGGTGACCTATCTGCGCGGTGAGCATACGGAAGACTTTTTTGCCGATCCCAATCTGCCCGGCACCTGGCGGGCACAAGGCCGTTCCAATGGGAACATGGGCGATCTGGCGCCGCACATCATCAACGCCTCGCAGGCACTTGCCGGCCCGATGGCAAAATTAATCGCCGAGATCGATACAGTCGTGAAACAGCGCCCATCGGATCACGGGATGGTGCCTGTCACAAATGATGATCAGGCGCAGCTCATGTGCCGGTTTACCTCAGGCGCTCTCGGCTCGCTCTACATCAGCCGCACTGCCTTTGGCCGCAAAATGGGCTATGTTTACGAGATTTTCGGCACCAGAGGATCCATTCGCTTCGATCAGGAAGACCAGAACGCGCTCTGGCTTTATGAAGGCAATCAGAACCCTGCGCGTGAGGGTTTCAAAAAGATCCTCACCGGGCCGCATCATCCGGACTATGTCAATTTCTGCCTCGGGCCGGGACACGGAACGGGCTATCAGGAGCAGATCACAACGGAAGCCCGCGATTTCCTGAAGGCAATCGAAACCGGAACCAATATCTGGCCAACCTTCGAGGATGGCCTGTATGTGAACCAGGTCATTGAAGCGGCCTGGCAATCCCACGAATCCAAAAGCTGGATTAATCTCGACGACGTCTAGGCAAGTCTGAACCTGACGCGTCTTTTCTGGATAGATCAGATGACAATCAAAATAGGAAACGCGCCCTGTTCCTGGGGTGTCGAATTCGCGGATGATCCGCGCAATCCCTCTTGGCAAACAGTGCTCGATGAGTGTCGTGACGCCGGTTATCGCGGCATCGAGCTTGGACCTGTCGGCTTCATGCCGGAAGATCCGGCGGAACTTGGAGATGCGCTGCAAGCACGCAATCTTGAGCTGATTGGCGGCGTTGTATTCCGCCCCTTTCATGATCCTGGCAAATGGGACGACGTCAAGGACGGCGCTGTGCGAACGTGCGAAGCGCTGAAGGCACATGGCGCGCGGCATCTGGTCCTGATCGATTCCATTTCTCCACGCCGCGCCCCGACAGCCGGTCGGCCAGCGGAAGCTGAAAAAATGACCGCCTCGGAATGGGTCGATTATCGTTCCCTGATCCGCGATATCGCCAGGATGGGCACCGAAGAATATGGTCTCACCACCGCTATTCATCCCCATGCAGGCGGCTTCATGGACTTTGAGGACGAAATTGATCGGCTGCTTGATGAAGTGGACGACAGTATCCTGAAAATCTGCCTGGACACCGGCCACAGCCTTTATGCCGGATTTGATCCGGTGGCATTCATGGACCGTTACATGGATCGGATTTCCTATATGCATTTCAAGGATATCGATCCGGCGGTCCGTGCAGATGTGATCGCCAACCGGACCGATTTTTACGAAGCCTGCGGCAATGGTATTTTCTGTAACCTGGGCAAGGGCGCGGTCGATTTCCCGACAGTCAAGGCGCGTCTCGAACAAGCCGGCTTCGAAGGATGGTGTACCGTGGAACAGGACTGCGATCCGTCCAAGGCACAATCGCCACTCGACGACGCCATGGGCAACCGGACCTATCTTCAGTCCATCGGCTTTGAGGTGGCAGCATGAGCAGACTTCTATGGGGCATGATCGGCGGCGGTGAAGGCTCGCAAATCGGCCCGGCACATCGCATCAGCGCAGGCATGGATGGGCATTTCCAGCTGGCAGCCGGCGCACTGGACATCGATCCGGAGCGTGGCAAGAGTTTTGCCGCACAGCTCGGTGTTTCCCCAGACCGCGCCTATGGCAACTGGCAGGAAATGCTGGAAGGAGAAAAGTCCCGATCGGATCGTCTCGACCTGGTGACGATAGCGACACCAAACGCGACGCATTATGAAATCTCACGCGCCTTTCTCGAAGCAGGGTTCAACGTGCTGTGCGAAAAACCGCTGACGATGACGGCGGAAGAGGCCGAACACATCGTTGAAATTACCCGTCAGTCGGGCAAGATCTGCGCTGTGAACTACGGCTATAGCGGCTACCCACTGGTTCGGCAGATGCGCGCCATGGTCGCCGCAGGTGAGCTTGGCAACATTCGCCTGATCAAGGCCGAATTCGCCCATGGTTTTCATGCGGACGCTGAAGAAGCCGACAATCCGCGCGTGCGCTGGCGCTATGATCCGGCTCAGGCGGGCACATCCGCCGTCTTTGCCGATGCCGGCATCCACGCCTTTCACATGGCCTGTTTCGTTGCCGGTCAGGTGCCGGCCGAATTGTCGGCGGATTTCGCTTCGCTCGTCGGAGACCGTCAGCTGGAAGACGATGCCATGATCAACATCCGCCTGGACGGCGGAACCTTGTGTCGATTGTGGACCAGCGCGATTGCAGTCGGGCGCATGCACGGTCTGACACTGCAGGTCTTTGGCGAAAAGGGTGGTCTTTCCTGGGAGCAGCAGCATCCCGAGCAGCTCTATTGGACACCGTTGAACGGCCGGACCCAGGTCCTTGAGCGTGGCGATGCAACGCTTTCTGAACAGGCAACACGTGCTTCACGCATCGCCATCGGGCACGCTGAGGGCATGCCGGTTGCCTTCGCCAATATCTACCATGATCTGGCGGAAGTGCTGAAGGCGGAAAAGGCTGGCGTGGCTCCAAGTCACCTGGCTCTTGATTATCCGACAGCTGTCGATGGGCTCCACTCCATGAAAGCCATCGAAGCGGCCGCGAAATCCGCAAAAGCGCGCGGTGCCTGGGTTGCTATTTAATCCGGGGCCAAGCCCTGGCAAGTGCTAGTTTCCGGTGATCGGCCGCAGCGATCCGCGGTCGATCACCGAACACGGAAACAACCTGATTTCCGGGCTTCTGGCCGGGTTCTCCACCATACCGACCACAAGCTCAACCGAACTCATGATGATGTCGCGGATCGGTTGACGGATCGTTGTTAGCGCATAAGCGTCCCATCCAGCCATGGCGATGTCGTTGAAACCGAGAAATCCGATATCCTCCGGAATCGCCTTGCCGGCCGCACGCGCCGCATCCATTGCCCCCATGCAGATCAGATCGTCACCGCAGAAGACGGCTTCCACATCCTCTCCGTCCATGACCTCATGCATGGCTTCCCGTCCAGCCTGATAGGTGTAGTTCTCCGCAAAACAGGTTTTTACCACCCGAAGGCCGAGCTGCTCGGACGTTTTTACAAAACCGGCGGCGCGGTCCTGCGTTGACGTCGCGGTCTCTGGTCCGCCAAGAAGGGCGACACTTTTGTAACCGCGCTCAGCAAACGTTTGGGCCGCCATGCTACCGCAAAATTCATTGTCGATACCGACCACATGAACATTCGCATTGGCCTGAAACTTGCCGAAAGTATGAATGACCGGAATGCCCGCGGTCTGAAACGCGTTGGCAAAGCTGGTCGGCAACGTTGAAGTTGCCACGATCACCCCGTCGACGCTGTATTGCTTCAACAGCTCTACAAACTTTTTTGGTGAAGTGTCTCCGGACAGATTGACCAGAAGCGGTCTGAACCCCCGTTTTTGAAGTTCGCTGGTAAACAGGTCGAACACATCCAGAAATGCGGGGTTCTGAAAGTTGTTGGCCACAAGGCCGATCAACTTGGTGCGATTGGTCGCCAGACTTCGCGCAATCAGCGAGGGCCTGTACCCGAGAGCCTTGGCCGCTTTTTCCACTTTTTCCCGGGTGCGTGCAGATACGCTGGCTCCGTCCGTGAAAGTGCGCGAAACGGCAGATCGCGATACGCCTGCCAGTTCCGCCACCTCCTTCAATGTAACCGCCAAGTCCTCAACCCAACCAATTCATCCACTTCACCTGCCGAAACTACACGATTGCTGTTCTTCGTCAATTTTTTTGCAACCGGTTGCAATTTTCCTTTGAGTGTGTTTGTCTTGAGGAAGGCACGGAGCCTACGCTGAAGAGCTCCGTTTAGACGTGCCTGCAAACTGGGAGGATTTTATGAAGAAGACATTGTTTGCGATGGCTGCTGCAGCCATTGCATTTACGGGATTGAGCGCGCCTGCTGTTGCTGATGGTGAGCGTTTTGTACTTGTGAGCCATGCGCCTGACAGTGACAGCTGGTGGAACACGATCAAGAACGGTCTGGCCCTTGCGGGTGATCATGTTGGCGCCGAGGTTGAGTATCGCAACCCTCCGACGGGCGACATTGCCGACATGGCACGCATCATCGAGCAGACGGCTGCGTCCAATCCGGACGGCATCATCACCACTCTGGCCGACCCGGACGTTCTGTCCGGTCCGATCCAGAATGCGGTTGCCAAGGGCATTCCGGTGATCATCATCAACTCCGGCACGCCGGAACAGGCAGCTGAGGTCGGCGCCCTGATGTATGTGGGTCAGCCGGAATATGATGCGGGTCTGGCTGCCGGTCAGCGTGCCAAGCGCGACGGTGTCGGCTCGTTCCTGTGTGTCAACCATGTGGTTTCCAACCCTGTGGTCGGCGAGCGTTGCCGCGGTTTTGCCGACGGTCTGGGTGTTGAGCTGGGCACCAGCATGATCGACAGTGGTCAGGATCCGGCGGAAATCAAGAACAAGGTCAAGGCCTATCTGTCCGCCAACCCGGACACCGATGCGGTTCTGACCCTCGGCCCGACCTCGGCCGATCCGACCATTGGTGCCCTTCAGGAAATGGGCAAGGCCGGCGACATTTATTTCGGCACCTTTGATCTGGGCACCGAGATCGTCAAGGGCATCAAGGACGGCACCATTCAGTGGGGCATTGACCAGCAACCGTTCCTGCAGGCCTATCTGCCGGTGGTTGTTCTGGCCAACTACCAGCGCTTCGGCGTCCTGCCGGGCAACAACATCAACTCCGGTCCGGGCTTTGTCACCAAGGACGCCCTGACCAAGGTTGAAGAATTCGCTGGTGAATACCGCTAAGGCGAGATTTGTGGCAGCCTCAGGCGGTCCACTTGAGAGGCGGGATCCCCGCCTCTCCTTTTTCCGGCAAGGCCGAGCAGACAAAAGTCGCTGCTGGCACTGAAAACCCAACACAAACTGTTCTGCGGCCGGGCTGCACTATCGCGGCCGGCCACACGGCACGCAGGAGGAAACCATGGCTGATACGACCCAACAGACAGCCGCGCCAGACAAGCCCGACACGCCTGCCAAGGATGAGCGCATCCGGGAGATGTCGCCCTTGCGCAAGGCGCTGATCCGTCCCGAGCTGGGCGCCATTTGCGGCACCATTCTCGTCTTCATGTTCTTCATCGGCATTGCCCGTGACAGCGGCATGTTCGCCGCCGAGGGCATCGTCAACTGGGGCACGGTCTCCGCCCAGTTCGCCATCATCGCCGTTGGCGCCTGCCTGCTGATGATTGCCGGCGAGTTCGACCTGTCCGTCGGCTCCATGATCGGTTTTTCCGGCATCGTCATTGCCCTGTTGAGCGTGCATCTGGGCTATCCGATCTGGTTCGCCATCATCGTCGCCTTTGCCCTGGCCATGTGCATCGGTGCCCTCAACGGCTATCTGGTCATCAAGACCGGCCTGCCCTCCTTCATCGTCACCCTGGCCTTCCTCTACATTCTGCGCGGCCTGACGATCTTCATTGCCATTGCCACCACCCGCAAGACCATCATCGGCGGGGTCCGGGATGTTGCCGAGGGCGATCCGATTGCCTGGCTGTTCGGCGGCAAGGTCTTTTCCGGCCTGTTCGTCTGGCTGGCCGATCTCGGCCTGGTCGGCAAGTTCGTTGCCGGGCCCAAGGCCGGCCTGCCGGTGGTCGAGGGCATTCCCATGCTGATGATCTGGGCGCTGGCGCTGATTGTCTTCGGCCATCTTCTTCTGACCCGCACCCGCTTCGGCAACTGGATCTTTGCCTCCGGCGGCGATGCCCAGGCGGCCCGCTATGTCGGGGTTCCGGTCAACCGGGTCAAGATCCTGATGTTCATGTTCTCCGCCTTCTGCGCCACCATCTTCGCCACCTGTCAGGTGATGGAGTTCGGCTCGGCCGCCGCCGACCGCGGTCTGTTGAAGGAGTTCGAGGCGATCATCTCCGTGGTCATTGGCGGTGCGCTTCTGACCGGCGGCTACGGCTCGGTCATCGGCGCTGCCCTTGGCGCGCTGATCTTCGGTGTCGTCCAGCAGGGCCTGTTCTTTGCCGGGGTGGAAAGCTCGCTCTTCCGCGTCTTCCTCGGAGTGATCCTGCTGCTCGCCGTGATCCTCAACACCTATATCCGCCGCATGATCACGGGAGAACGCTAGAGCCTGCGTTGTCGAAATTGGAGCATTTGATGGTGGACAATCGGTTCAGTCGGCAAGGCGCGTCGCGCAGCGCGATGCGGCACATCGGGCAAGCGGCGCAACGCCGCCGATGGGCCGATTGTCCACCACCCTCAGGAGGAGAGAAAAATTGAAAACTCAAGCCGTTTGGGCCGGACGATTTTGCCCCCTGGCATCGTTGGCTCGCCCTTGTGGTGGGGACACACCACTGCGGACAACCCGCCTCGCCAGAGACCAAAATCGTCTCGGTCAAATGATCCAATTTAGACAAGGCAGGCTCTAGATGTCCGATGCACTCATTGAACTCGTTGATATCGAGAAGCACTTCGGCCCGGTGATTGCCCTCAACGGCGTCTCGGTCTCCGTCAAGGCCGGCGAATGCCACTGCCTTCTGGGCGACAACGGCGCCGGCAAGTCGACCTTCATCAAGACCATGTCCGGGGTGCACAAGCCGACCAGGGGCAAGATCCTGATCGAAGGCAGGGAAGTGAGCTTCAACAACCCGCGCGATGCCATGACCGCCGGCATTGCCACGGTCTATCAGGACCTGGCGATGATCCCGCTGATGTCGGTGACCCGCAACTTCTGGATGGGCCGGGAACCGCAGAAGCGGGTCGGGCCGTTCAAGTTCTTCGACTTTGCCGAGGCCAACGAGGTCACCATGAGCGAAATGGCCAAGATGGGCATTCGCCTGCGCTCGCCCGACCAGGCGGTCGGCACCCTGTCGGGCGGCGAACGCCAGACGGTCGCCATCTCCCGCGCCGTTTACTTCGGCGCCAAGGTGCTGATCCTCGACGAGCCGACCTCCGCCCTCGGGGTTCGCCAGACCTCCAACGTCCTCGCCACGATCGACAAGGTCCGCAACAAGGGCATCGGTGTCGTCTTCATCACACACAATGTCCGACATGCCATGGCCGTCGGTGACCGCTTCACCGTGCTCAACCGGGGGAAAACACTCGGAACAGCTGCAAGAGGCGATATCCAGGCAGAGGAACTACAGGACCTCATGGCTGGCGGACAGGAACTCGCCGAGCTCGAAGGATCCCTCGGCGGTACAATCTGACCGGCAAATCACAAAAAAGCCGCCCGGCGCTGCAAAACAAACCGGGCGGCAGACCTTCAGGCAGGCTGGGAGATCCTACCCAAAGAGATTTTTGAAACGGTCGATGCACTGCCGGAATCCGGCTTCGAAGTCTCCGTTTCCGGGGTGGTAGACGCTTTCCAACGAGATGACACCGTCATAGTTGTCAGCGCGAAGGGCATCGGCCATCGGCTGGAACAGATCGGCCAACTGCCCCTCCCCCATCCGACGCAC
>NZ_JAILWL010000073.1 GCF_025698965.1 Roseibium sp. | reverse complement strand
GATGATGTCCAACGGGCCGAATGCGCGTATCGGCAACATCATGAAAGTGGATCTGCCGCGACCTCGTTCGCGCAAGGAGCTGCTGGCTCACCCGGATTACTACGCCTATCGCGAAGAGCTTCTGGATTTTCTGGAAGCCTATGAAGGCGGCGCAAACCCGAGCGAAGAGCAACTCAAATCCATCCAGGCAAAGCGGGCCACCCGTATGGCCCGGCAAAAAGCCGCCATCGAAGCAGCCGAATGAAGCCGTGAGGGATAATATGACAAAGAAGAAACTGGTTATCGTCGGAAACGGTATGGCGCCCGGCAGGATGCTGGAACACCTGTTCGACAAGGACAAAGACGCTTACGACGTCACAATCTTCAATGCCGAACCTCGGGTGAATTATAACCGGCTGATGCTGTCGCCGGTTCTGTCTGGCGAGAAGACCTATGAAGACATCATTACCCATGGTGACACCTGGTATGCCGAAAACGGTATCAGGCTTCACAAGTCATCTCGTATCAGCGAGATCGACCGGACCGGCAAAACGGTCACATCGGAAAACGGCGTCACCGCATCTTACGACAAGCTGGTGATTGCCACGGGCTCAAGCCCGTTCATCATTCCTCTGCCGGGTAAGGATCTCGAGGGTGTTCTGACCTACCGCGATCTGGATGACGTCGACAGGATGCTGGCAGCGGCGCGGGGCGGCGGTCGTGCGGTCGTGATTGGTGGCGGTCTCCTGGGTCTTGAAGCGGCCGCGGGACTTAAACAGCAGGGGATGGATGTCACGGTCCTGCATCTGATGCCGACCCTGATGGAGAGGCAACTCGATCCGGCAGCGGGTTTTCTTCTGGAAGAGGAATTCAAAAGCCGAGGCATTGATGTTCTTACCAGGGCCAACAGTCACGAAATCGTCGATGATGGTACGGGCAAGGTCAAAGCCATTCGGTTGGATGATGGCACCGAAATCGAGGCCAGTATTGTCGTCATGGCCGTTGGTATCCGACCATCTGCAGATCTTGCAAGATCTGCCGGTCTGGAAACCAATCGCGGTATTCTTGTTGGCGACGACATGCGAACCAGCGACAAGGACATCTTCGCGCTGGGCGAATGTGTCGAGCATCGCGGTCTTTGTTATGGCCTGGTCGCTCCACTTTATGAAATGGCAGAAGTCATTGCCGACAACCTGCTCGAAGGAGCATCGGAATATACCGGCTCGGTTACGGCGACGAAATTGAAGGTCACCGGCGTTGATCTCTATTCCGCAGGTGACTTTGCCGAAGGTGAGGACCGGGAGGAAATCGTTCTCAGGGACGCCGCGGCAGGTGTCTACAAACGCCTGGTTCTCAAGGATAATACGATCATCGGTGCGGTTCTCTATGGCGAAACCGCGGATGGTCCCTGGTTTTTCGATCTTCTCAAAAAGGAGACCGACGTCTCCGAAATGCGGGAGACACTGATCTTCGGTCAGGCGTATCAGGGGGGCGCCCCCCTGGACCCTACGGTGGCCGTTGCAGCCTTGCCGGATGATGCGGAAATCTGCGGCTGCAACGGCATTTGCAAGGGGAAGATCGTCACTGCGATCAAGGACAAGGGACTGTCTGACCTGGATGGTGTCCGGGCTCACACAAAGGCCTCGGCATCCTGCGGGACCTGTACGGGGCTGGTTGAACAGCTGATGCAGGTGACGCTCGGCGATGCCTACAATCCTGCAGCTGTTACTCCGATGTGCGGCTGCACGCATCTCGGGCACGACGATGTTCGCCGGCTTATCGTATCCAAGGAGTTGAAATCCATTCCGTCTGTCATGCAGGAGTTGGAATGGACTACGTCCGGTGGTTGTGCCAAATGCCGACCGGCGCTGAACTATTACCTCGTTTCCGACTGGCCGGATGAATATGCGGACGATTATCAGTCCCGCTTCATCAATGAACGCGTCCACGCCAACATTCAGAAGGACGGAACATATTCCGTGGTTCCGCGCATGTGGGGCGGGATGACAAGTTCTGACGAATTGCGCGCGATCGCTGACGTCGTCGACAAGTTCGACATTCCCGCGGTCAAATGCACAGGCGGCCAGCGCATTGACATGCTCGGGGTCAAAAAGGAGGACCTGCCAGCCGTCTGGGAGGATCTCGGCAAGGCCGGTTTTGTTTCCGGACAGGCTTACGCCAAAGGGCTTCGGACCGTGAAAACCTGCGTCGGGTCTGACTGGTGCAGATTCGGGACGCAGGACTCCACCGGGCTTGGGATCAAGCTAGAAAAATTCATGTGGGGATCCTGGACCCCAGCCAAGCTGAAACTGGCCGTTTCCGGGTGTCCCCGAAATTGTTCCGAAGCGACCTGCAAGGATATCGGAATCATCTGCGTCGAGAGTGGGTACGAGATCCACTATGCCGGTGCAGCCGGCCTGGAGATCCAGGGGACAGTGGTGCTTGGCTTGGTCAGTTCCGAAGAGGAAGTGATCGAGTATGTCTCGGCCCTGACACAGATGTATCGGGAGCAGGGGCGTTACCTGGAGCGGATCTACAAGTGGGCCAAGCGTATCGGCCACGACGAAATCCGTTCCCAGATCATGGATGATGCAGACAAGCGCAAGGCTTACTTCGAGCGCTTCGTCTTTTCCCAGAAATTTGCCCAGGTGGATCCCTGGTCGGAACGCGTTTCCGGCAAGGACAAACATGAATTCAACCCAATGGCCGTATTGCAAGCGGAGGCAGCCGAATGACCGCGGACATTCACAATTGGGTCCAGATAGGATCTCTTGAAGATATTCCCCAGGAAGGCGCTCGCTGCGTCAAAAACGGTGACATGACGATTGCCGTATTCCGCACGGCGTCGGACGATGTCTACGCACTTGAAGACAAATGCCCCCACAGAAACGGCCCTCTCAGCCAGGGAATAGTACACGACGGGTGCGTTACTTGCCCGCTTCACAACTGGGTCATTTCCCTGGAAACCGGCACCGCCCAAGGTGCCGATGAAGGCCAGACTTTGGCCTTTCCGGTCAGGTTGGAAGACGGCCGGGTTCTGATCGATCTGTCTTACTCCCACCAAGCTGTTTGATCGCGCATTGCTCACACGAAAGGATTTTGAATGTCGTATGTAGCTCCCCAGGAATTTGCCACCAAAATGATCGACGCGGGTGAATCCAAGATTTTCATGTCGACCAAGGATACGCTCATTCGTTCTTACATGGCCGGTGCCATTCTGGCGCTTGCTGCGGCCTTTGCAGTCACCATCGCTGTGAACACCGGCAATTTCCTGATTGCGTCGGTCCTGTTTCCGGTTGGCTTCTGCATGCTTTATCTGCTTGGTTTCGATCTTCTGACCGGCGTGTTCACACTGGCCCCTCTTGCAGTTATCGCCAGGCGACCGGGGTGTACCTGGGGAGGGGTGTTCCGCAACTGGGGACTGGTGTTTTGTGGCAACTTTGCAGGAGCACTGACGACAGCCGTTTTCATGGCGATCATCTTCACGATGGGGTTCAGTCAGGAGCCGAATGCCGTTGGCCAGAAGATCGGCCAGATCGGTGAAGCAAGGACACTTGGGTATGCAGCGGCCGGATGGGCCGGTCTTCTAACCGTTTTCATCCGTGCTGTGATGTGCAACTGGATGGTTTCAACCGGCGTTGTTGCTGCGATGATGTCCAACTCGGTCTCGGGCAAGATCATGGCGATGTGGATGCCGATTTTGGTGTTCTTCTATCTCGGCTTCGAGCACTCCATCGTCAACATGTTCCTGTTTCCCTCCGGTATTATGCTCGGCGGCGAATTTACCTGGTTCGACTACCTGGCCTACAACGAAATCCCGGTTGTCTTCGGCAATCTTGTCGGAGGGCTCACCTTCGTAGGCGGGATGATCTACGCCACTCACTACAAGACCTCCCCAAAGCGTAACGCCGGCTACGAAAAAGCACCGGTTTCAGTCCCGGCCGAATGACAGAACGCCCCGCCCTTTGCGGCGGGGCAATTTCGAAGGCAATTGACCAGTGCTGATGCAAGTTCCACAGAAATTCCTGAAAATCGAAACCGGCCAGTTTTCAACGGCGGGTAGAAAACCTGAAAACCAGGACTTCTACGGCATTCTGGAGCCAAGAGGACAGGCACTGGTTCATAAAGGCATCGCGGTCGCAATCGCCGATGGGATTTCCACAAGTCCTGTTGCACATATTGCAGCAGAAACAGCCGTAAAGTCCTTCTTGTCCGACTATTACTGCACGTCCGATACTTGGTCTGTGAAAACGGCAGCCAGCCGCGTGATCTCGGCAACCAATTCATGGCTGTATGGGCAGACCAAACAGGCAAGTTGCCGGGACAAAGGCTACGTCTGCACGTTTTCCGCACTGGTGCTGAAAGGCCGTCAGGCGCATCTGTTTCACCTTGGTGACAGCCGGATCTGGCGCCTCGCTGGACAGGGTCTTGAAAAACTCACGGAAGATCATCGTGTGCAGCTGTCGTCGGAAGACAGCTATCTCGCTCGAGGGCTTGGCCTCGTGCAAGCGGTTGAAATTGACTACCGCGCTTTTGAACTCAGATCCGGCGATGTCTTTGTTCTGACGACGGACGGTGTTCACGAGTTCATACGGCAAGGGGACATAGCTGCTGCAATTGTTCAATCGGCCAGTTTAGATGACGCAGCCGAGGCAATTGTCGAGCAGGCTCTTGAAGCCGGCAGCACCGACAACCTCACCATCCAGATTGTGCGTGTGGCCGACTTGCCGGACGCAAGTGCAACCGATCTGCTGGTAGAGGAGGGAACTCTGCCACCATCACCGTTGCCACGCGTTCCAGGCGAATTCGAGGGCTACAGATTGCTGCGTGTTTTGCACGCAAGCAACCGCAGTCACATTTTCCTGGGCGAGGATGAAACTTCCGGTGATCTGGTCGCGTTGAAGTTCCCGTCCATGGACATGCGAGATGATGAAAACTATTTGCGGCGCTTTGCGATGGAGGAGTGGATTGCCCGCAGGATTTCATCACCGCATGTTTTAAAGGCAACCGAAATCCCGAAGGAACGACAATCGCTTTTCCTCTCGAGTGAATTTGTCGAAGGCCAGACCCTTCGGCAATGGATGACAGACAATCCGCATCCTGACCTTGAAGCGGTTCGCGCACTTGCGGGGCAGATCGCAAAGGGGCTCCGTGCCTTTCATCGCAAGGAAATGGTTCATCAGGATCTTCGACCGGAGAACATTCTGATCGACAAGGCAGGTACGGTGAAAATCATCGATTTTGGCTCCGTCCGGATTGCCGGAGTTATGGAAGCCGCACCTGCACTTGATACGTCGGAGGTCCTTGGAACACATCAGTACACCGCGCCTGAATTGTTTCTCGGGTATTTGGGCACAGAGCGCAGTGATCTGTTTTCGCTTGGTGTGGTCGTCTACGAAATGCTGACGGGCCGGTTGCCTTATGGTGCGAGCGTTGCCCGGGCAACGAGTGAAAAAGCCCAGGCTGCACTACGTTATCGTAGTGCCTGTTCGGTAACCGAAAGGGTCCCCGACTGGGTTGATGGCGCGATTTACCGAGCAGTTCATCCTGTACCAGGCAAGCGGTATGACGCCTTGAGTGCGTTTCTTGAAGACCTACACCGGCCAAACCCGGAATTCCATTCAGCCCGCTCCGTACCGTTCGCCGAACGGGATCCCGTACGGTTCTGGCAATTCGTTTCAGCCATTCTCGCGCTGCTTTGCGCCCTGCTTTTCAGCCAGCTTTTTGGCAATCCATAGGAGTTATTGATGTCTGCTCTCACCCGTGAAGACGTAACCGGAATGATCCTATCTGCAAAACGCGAGACTGGGCTCACCTGGGAAGGTATCGCAGAGGCAATCGGCATGTCGCCTGTCTGGACGCATTCCGCTGCGATGGGCATGAATGCCATGCCCGAAGCGAAAGCAATAGCGATTACCGAAACACTGGGACTGCCGCAGGAGGCGGTGCTTGTCCTTCAGGAGAGCCCGACCAAGATTTGGGAACAGACCGTTCCGACAGATCCATGCATCTACCGCCTTTACGAAATTGTTGGCGTATACGGGCCGACCATCAAGGCACTTATCCATGAAAAATTCGGCGATGGCATCATGTCCGCAATCGACTTTGACATGTCGGTAACTCGGATTGAGAACCCGAAGGGGGACCGGGTGAAGATCGAAATGTCAGGTAAATATCTCGGCTACAACGCCTGGTAATTTCGCCTCGGGAAGAGTGTCATGGCAAACAAAGAAAACACCATCCGGACCACATGTCCCTATTGCGGCGTGGGCTGCGGCGTGCTTGCGACCCGCCGTCGCGATGGGGAAGTCACTGTTGCAGGCGATCCGAAACATCCTGCCAATTTCGGTCGTCTTTGTTCTAAAGGCACGGCGCTCGGTGAAACTGTGTCGCTGAACGACAGATTGCTTTATCCGGAAGTTTCCGGCGAGCGCAGCGACTGGGAGACGGCTTTGTCACTGGTCGCGCAGACCTTTTGCAGTTCGATCAAGGAATACGGCCCGGACAGCGTTGCTTTTTATGTTTCCGGGCAGATTCTGACCGAAGACTATTATGTCGCCAACAAGCTGATGAAGGGCTTTGTCGGATCCGCGAATATCGACACCAACTCTCGGCTGTGCATGGCATCTTCGGTTGCAGGACACCGGAGGGCTTTTGGCGCCGATACCGTTCCCGGTACATATAAAGATCTTGAATTGGCGGATCTGGTCGTCCTTGTCGGGTCTAATCTCGCGTGGTGCCATCCGGTGCTGTTTCAGCGTCTGGAGGCGGCAAAAGCAAACAACCCGGCAATGCGTATTGTGGTGATTGATCCACGCCGGACCGCGACTTGTGCAATCGCCGACCTGCATTTGGCACTGAAACCCGATACGGACGTTGCCTTGTTCAATGGCCTGCTAGCGTTTTTGAAAGAGGAAAACGCAACTGATCTCAGTTATATCAATCACTTCACCGAAAACTTTGAAAAAGTGGTTCAAGTGGCTGGGCCATGTGAAATCGGACTGATTTCCGAAATGACCGGCCTGACACGCCGGGACATCGCGCAATTTTACAAGATGGTTGCGGACACGGAAAAAACCGTGACCGTTTACAGCCAGGGCGTCAATCAATCAGTCGTTGGGACGGACAAGGTCAACGCCATTATCAACACACATCTGGCAACCGGCAGAATAGGCAAACCGGGAATGGGACCGTTTTCCGTCACTGGCCAGCCGAATGCGATGGGAGGTCGAGAAGTTGGCGGTCTTGCAAACATGCTCGCCGGTCACATGGCTCTGGAAAATTCCCATCATCGTGAAATTGTAAAGGAGTTCTGGCGAAGCCCGGTCATCGCTGAGAAACCCGGCCTGAAGGCGGTGGAACTCTTTCAGGCGGTCAGATCGGGCAAGATCAAGGCAATCTGGATTATGGCGACCAGTCCGGTCGACAGTCTGCCAGATGCCGATGGGGTCGCGGAAGCCTTGAAGGCCTGCCCATTCGTCGTTGTCTCCGAGGTCACAAGGTCTGCCGACACGGTTCCCTTTGCGAATGTGCTGCTGCCTTCCGCTGCCTGGGGAGAGAAGGATGGTACCGTCACCAATTCCGAAAGACGTATTTCCAGGCAAAAACGGTTCCTGGACCTTCCCGATGAAGCCCGGCCGGATTGGTGGCAGATCGCTGAAGTCGCAAAGCGTATGGGGTTTAGGGAAGAGTTTTCCTACGCAAATCCCGCTGCGATCTTTCGGGAGCATGCAGCTCTTTCAAGTTTCAAGAATGGTGGGTCAAGGGATTTCGACATTGGTGCCTGCAAGGATCTGTCTGATACGGCTTACGACGGTCTTGAGCCGTTCCAATGGCCTTGGGCCGCAGAAATGCCTGCAAGGGAGCACCGCTTTTTTGCGCAAGGCGGGTTTTATACCGAGGGTCGGAAAGGCCAGTTTGTTCCGGTGTTCCACAAGGCTCCGCGCAAGAGGGGAAGGACCTATCCTTTCATCCTGAACACCGGACGTATCCGCGACCAGTGGCACACCATGACCCGCAGCGGCAAAACAGCCCGTCTTTTGTCGCATATCGCTGAGCCGTTCGTGGAAATTCACCCTGAAGACGCGAGAAGAAGCGGAATATCTGCGGCTGATCTGGTTGAGGTGAAGAGTTCTTATGGATCTGTTGTTGTTCGGGCTCTTGTTACGGGGCGTGTGCGAAAAGGAGAGGTTTTTGTGCCGATGCACTGGACCGATCAGTTCGCCTCCTGCGCCCGGATCGATGCGGTTGTCGCGCCGGAAACAGATCCAGTTTCGGGTCAGCCTGGCTTAAAGTTCACGCCTGTTTCCGTGTCCAGATTGAATATGGACTGGTTTGGCTTTGCGGTCTTGAGGAACAAGCCGGTCGAAATTCCTGCCGACTATTGGGCATTGGCGCCCGTTGACGGCGGTTTTCGGCTTGAATTTGCCGGGCAAAGCGAAACTGACCTCAGCTTACTTGCCGAGAGTTTAATGGAGACCGGAGAAGATTTTATTGGCCTTGAAGACAGTACCACCGCGTCGAGCCGGCTGGCATATTGGGAGGGGGAAAAACTGCGGGCTGCTTTCTTTTTTTCCAAAGGGCCGGTCGAGGTTTCCAGGCAATGGGCCTGCAGTCTGTTGACGTCGGAACCGATTTCAAAGCAGCAACGATTTCAGGTATTGGCCGGGCGCCCGCCAGCGGATCGACCGGATCCAGGAGCAATCGTCTGTTCCTGCTTTCAGATCGGATGCAACCAGATTGCCGAGGCTGCGAAGCAAGGGGCAGGGAACGTCAAGGCCATTGGCCGAAAACTCAAGGCCGGAACCAATTGCGGATCATGCCTGTCGGAAGTGCAGACACTGCTGGATACTTTTGCCAAGAAAGATCTCGATGATGATGAACTTGCGCAAGCCGGTTGAAGTGAACCGGGTGCGCCGCCCGGTCCGTGTCGGTGCATTAGCGAGCCTGCCATTGTTCTTCCCTCTGGAAGGACGACGGGTGTTGCTTGCAGGTGGCACGGATGCTGCCGCCTGGAAGGCCGAGCTCCTTGCAGCCGCAGGTGCGGAAGTTCATGTCTACGCTGAACGGCTCGACGCCGCATTTAATGATTTATTTGCCGAAGGAAGCGTCAAGGGACAGTTTGTGTATCACGCTCGTCCATGGGGCAGCGACAGCTTCCAAGAAGCTTGTCTGGCAATTGCCGATGCCGGAAGCGAGGGCGAAGCCATGGCATTTGCCTGCGAGGCAAACGCGGCAGGTGTTCCGGTGAACGTGATCGACAAACCTGACTATTGCGAGTTTCAGTTTGGTTCGATCGTCAATCGATCGCCTGTGGTTATCGGGATCTCAACGGGTGGTGTGGCGCCTATCCTTGGACAGACCATCCGAAGGAAGATTGAGACACTGCTTCCGGAAAGCTTGAAAAGCTGGGCGGAACTGGCCGGAAAACTTCGCGGTAAAGTGCTTGAATTGCTCAAACCCGGTCTGGAGCGCAGACGTTTTTGGGAGCGTTTTTCCGACGCTGCCTTTTCCGGGGAGATGGCGCCGGTGGGGGAAGGCGAGAGTGATGACTATACTCTTGCAGCCAATGACGGTGAAACGGGGCAAGGCCAGGTAACCCTTGTTGGGGCAGGGCCCGGTGATGCGGAGTATCTGACACTTAAGGCCATCAGGGCTCTGCAAACGGCAGATGTCATTCTATTTGACGACCTTGTCGATGACGCTGTTCTGGAACTTGCCCGCCGGGAAGCAAAGCGGCTTCTTGTCGGTAAACGGGGTGGCCGTGAAAGTTGCCGGCAGGACGACATCAACCAGATGATGATTTGCCTCGCGCATCAAGGCAAACATGTCGTGCGCCTCAAGTCAGGCGATCCGATGATTTTCGGCCGAGGTGGTGAAGAACTGGCCCGGCTTGCAGAGGAAGGCATATCAGCAACGGTCGTTCCGGGTATTACCGCTGCTTCCGCAATGGCGGCAAGGCTTGGCGTTTCCCTGACCCATCGTGACCATGCGCAATCCGTGCGGTTTGTCACCGGTCATTCTCGGCACGGCGATTTACCGGAAACCGTCGACTGGACTGGGTTGGCCGATCCTGCAACAACAACGGTATTCTATATGGGAGCCCGCATGGCGGGTCGTATCAGCGCACGGCTGATCAATGAAGGGATGCCTTGGAACACGCCCGCTGTTGCTGTTGCCGGTGTTGCAACAACGGAAGAAGCTCGTTGGTCCGGCGCTCTCTCAGATCTTGGTGCTGGAGTGGCCGGACTTGGTCTGGAGCGTCCGATCGTGATCGCAATTGGAAAGGTATACGGAAATCTTGAAGATGTTCGCTCTGCAGGCCAGGTTACTTGTCGCATGGTCAAGGCCGGATAGCGCACATCAGGGGTCTTTAGGTCCGAAGGAAGGGCTCTAGGTCGTCAATATGCAACTTCTCTATGTCTGGTTTGGCGATATTCTCAAAGAGATGGACACGCAGGGCATGGCAGGCGACGCTGTTATGATCTCATTGTGCGACATTGGACGCTTCAGCATAGACGCTCCGCTATCTGCCTTGATCCTATTTGACGATGAGAGGAAGGTCGGCGGGATTGCTTTCATTAATTCGGTCACCATGCCCAAGATGGCTGTCAAGGAAAGGCTTCGTGTGAACCTGCCGGTCCTGGAGAGTGTCAAATCTCGCGGAGTTTCATGACGACTTCGCGATACTCACGAGAAGTATCTCGAAATTCCAGCGACTTATGGGGTTTCTTGTGAAGGGATCGAAAACGTCAGACCGGAGAGCCAGGCTGCAGTAGAAACTTTCGTGATCAAACGCAGGTAAGCGCAAAAAACAGGTTGGGATCCAGACGTTGGGTAAGTTTGTTTTTCATCCCGTCTTTCTTCTGAAATTGCAGGACGAATGTATCTGAGTGATGACAAAAAATTTTCACTGTTATTGTTGACGGTGTGGCAAATGGGCAGTGACGCGGAACCTTTGCATTTGCGACGGGAATGATTGCAGGCAATTTTTGACATCACGCGTGGTGACGATTGGTTGGAGTCGGTCATAGGTGTGCGGGAAGGCACATCGCGCTTTGCCAATGATACGCTCACGCATGGTCCCCCTGATCGGGATTGCTGCGCGGTTTTGAGGCTGGAGGCCTTAAAGTTCCGTACAAACCTACACTTAACCGGCATTTTCCTCCTCTGGAATGTCGGTTGATTTTCGTCTGAAAATACAATCAAGAGTGGTTTGTTTTCCAAAATTCCCGACTGGTTGCTCTTTTCATGCTCTGAGGGCTCGGCTAGGCTCTGGGTGAGTCTTTTGAAATTTGGGACGCGCCTCACGTCGAAATCGCGTCTGATCTGGCCAGTGTTAATCGTCTCACCGCGTTTTTTGTCATGAGACAAGCCTTTTTCCTCTTGAAGGGGGAGCAATGATCGAACCGACAAACAGGCGATATTGCCGTCGCAATTTCAGAGCCGTTCCACTTTTGGCGATCATCGGGTCCTGTCTGCTATTGCAGGGATGCGGTCTCTCCGATGCGCCTGTCCTGTTTCCCAAAGGGCCGATCGCCCTTGCAGAACGAAACCTTCTCTTCACTGCCTTCGCGTTGATGATGATCGTCGCTATCCCTGCAATCGGGTTGACGCTGTTTTTTGTCTGGCGCTATCGAAGGGGCAATGACGCGCCTGCCTATACTCCGGACTGGGAAGGTTCCTGGAAGGTTGAGACTGTTGTCTGGCTGGTTCCGGCGGCAATTATCGTGGTTCTGGGTACGCTGGTTTGGAACACGACCCACAAGCTTGACCCTTATGTGGAACTGACCGGGGACAAACCAGCTTTTAGAGTTCAGGCAATCGCGCTCGATTGGAAATGGTTGTTCCTTTATCCGGAACTCGGTGTTGCGAGTGTCAACGAGCTGGCGTTTCCGGCAGACCGTCCCCTGAACGTTGAAATCACTTCCGACACGGTTATGAATTCACTGATGATCCCTGCGCTCGGCGGGCAGATATATGCGATGGCAGGGATGCGGTCAGAGCTCAATCTGCTGGCGAACGAACCAGGTGTCTTTACCGGACGCAACACCATGTATTCCGGCGACGGTTTTGCAGATCAGCATTTCAAGGCGCACGCCATGAACGAGGCTGATTTCAATTCCTGGAAGGCGAAGGTAACCGGTGATGCCAATGTGCTTGATGCCAAAACCTATCTGGAGCTGCACAAGCAAAGCGTCGCCAATCCGGTGACGTATTATTCGGCGTTTGAAAAAGATCTGTTCGATATCATCCTGCGCAAATATGCGCCGATTGTCGGCCCCTATGAGAGCGAGGCGGCCGAACTCATCTGCCGGGGGGCTGCATAATGCTGGGACGACTGACATTCGACGCCATTCCGCTCTACTCCTGGGTTGCCATGGGAGGGGCGGCGGTCACGGTCGGCGGTGGTCTCGCGGTCTTTCTTCTGATCACTTACCTGCGCGCCTGGAAGGTGCTCTGGACGGATTGGCTGACAAGTGTCGACCACAAAAAGATCGGCATCATGTATGTAGTGCTGGCGCTAGTGATGCTCGCACGCGGCTTCGTAGATGCGCTGATGATGCGGGCGCAACAGGCCATTGCCCTTAACAACGATGGCTATTTGCCGGCCGAGCATTTTGAGCAGATCTTTTCCAGCCACGGCACGATCATGATCTTTTTCGTGGCAATGCCGTTTTTGACAGGTCTCATCAACATCATCGTGCCGCAGCAGATTGGTGCACGGGATGTCGCTTTTCCCTTCCTCAATTCGGTCAGCCTGTTTCTGACGGCCGCCGGGGCGGGGCTGGTGCTCATCTCGCTGGTGATCGGCAAATTCTCAACAGCCGGCTGGACCGGATATCCGCCATATTCGGGAATTGATTACAATCCGGGCGTCGGAGTGGACTATTGGCTCTGGGCGCTGATTGTCAGCGGCGTCGGCAGTACGATGACCGGCATCAACTTCATTGTCACGATCGTCAAGAACCGGTGTCCGGGAATGACCTATATGCGCATGCCGTTGTTTACCTGGACAGCGTTGTGCATTTCTGTCCTGATCGCGTTCGCGTTTCCCGCACTCACCGTGGTTGCCGCCCAGCTTGTTCTTGACCGGACGCTTGGCTTCCATTTCTTCACCAATGGCGATGGTGGCAACATGATGATGTTTGCCAACCTCTTATGGATCTGGGGGCATCCGGAGGTCTATATCCTGATCCTGCCTGCCTTTGGCATCTTTTCCGAAGTGGTCGCAACCTTCTCGCGAAAACGTCTCTTCGGCTACAAATCTCTTGTATACGCAACGGCTTGTATCGCGATCCTGTCTTTCACGGTCTGGCTGCATCATTTCTTCACGATGGGTTCATCGGCCAACGTCAACGCCGTTTTCGGGATTGCCACGATGATCATTGCGGTGCCGACGGGGGTGAAGATCTTCGACTGGATGTTCACCATGTACCGGGGGCGGATCGAATTTCACCCATCCATGGTATTCACCATCGGCTTTATGGTAACTTTCGTAATAGGCGGTGTCACCGGCGTCCTGTTGGCCCTGCCTCCGGCCGATTACCTGATGCACAACTCGACATTTCTGGTCGCGCATTTTCACAATATGCTGATCCCCGGCGCTTTGTTCGGCTATTTCGCGGGATTGAACTACTGGTTTCCGAAGGCCTTCGGTTTCAAGCTTGACGCCAAGTGGGGCATTCGCTCCTTCTGGTTCTGGATCGTTGGCTTCTATCTCGCATTCATGCCGCTCTATGTCCTCGGGTTCATGGGTATGAGCCGGCGCATGGAACACTATGCGGACCCGACATGGCAGCCTTATCTGATTGTGGCGGCGCTAGGCGCGGTTTGCATTTTGTGCGGCATCATCTGCATCGCGGTTCAACTTTATGTTTCAGCCAGGAACTGGGGGTCGGCGCGTGACACGACCGGCGATCCCTGGAACGGACGTACCCTGGAATGGGCAACGTCCTCACCGCCGGCGCCCTATAATTTCGCGATTTTGCCCGAAGTACGCGATCTTGATGCCTTTCATGACATGAAGATCAAAGGCACCGCATATCAGGCACCAACATCTTACGAAGATATTGTCATGCCAAAAAGTTCCGGACTTGGTCCGGTTCTCGGCGCGCTGGGGTTCGCTCTCGGCTTCGCCATGGTCTGGTACATCTGGTGGCTGGCCGCACTCTGCCTTGTTCTTGCTCTGGTGTGCATCGGAATACGTGCCTGTGACGATGATACGGAATACGTGATACCGGCATCCGAGGTTGCAGCGATTGAAAATGTCCGATTGGCACAAATCACACCAGCCGACATGCACGACATGCGCGATTTTCTGCCGCGTGGTGCCGCGTCCGGTGCAGCTCTGCCGGGGAGGGCATGATGACCGATATGTCCACGACAGCTGACGTCCTCGAGCACGAAGAGGCAAAATCCCTGGAAGCAAGGGAGTTCGGCTTTTGGGTGTACCTCATGACGGACGCGGTGATTTTCGCGTTGCTGTTCGCGTCCTACGTTGTCCTTTCAAACAATTCTGCAGCGGGGCCAACCTCGAAGGATCTTTTCGATCTCGGCCATACGGCAGGTGAAACAGCCCTTCTGTTACTGTCCAGCCTCACATTCGGATTTGCCACCATTGCGATGTCCGCGGGCCAGGCTGGCCGTGTGGTCCAGTGGTTGATCGTATCAATGGTGTTGGGGCTTGGTTTCCTTGCAATGGAACTGATCGAGTTTCACGGCATGATCGCGGCTGGAGCAGGGCCTGGAACAAGCGGGTTCCTGTCGGCCTTCTTTACGCTTGTCGGCACTCATGGTCTGCACGTCACTTTCGGGGCGATAGGCATTTGTGTGATGATCGGTCAGGTTCTGGTGAAAGGTCTCACCCTTCCTGTGCGTTCGCGACTTATTCGATTGGGTCTCTTCTGGCACTTTCTGGATATCGTCTGGATCGGGATCTTCTCGGTCGTTTACCTGCCGGGTGTGATGTAAGAGGGCAAAAAATGAACCATTCCAGCGAACGTGCAGCTTCGACCTATCTCACCGGCTTTGTCCTTGCGGTCATTTTGACGGCTATCCCATTTGCCTTGGTCTGGGGGGGGCTTTTGACCGGGCCGGCGGTCTATGCGGTGATCGCGGTTGCCGCTGTCATTCAGGTTCTGGTGCACCTGATTTTCTTCCTGCATCTGGACCTCAAGTCGACACCGGGAGAAAATCTGTTTTTTCTTGGCTTTGCTGCAGTTCTGATCTTCATCATGGTAGGGGGAAGCCTCTGGATCATGATCGATCTGCACCATCGCATGATGTAAGTTCCAGCAGCACCGGTCCTGAGTTCAGTGGATTGGGTTCGCGCTATATGCGCGAAAACCCGGCGACTGACCGCATGAAAACGGGATTTGCTCCTGCGAGTTCCTGTCTCAGGACGTTGCTGGGGTTCCCGAAAACGATCATGCCTTCTGGCTTGATCATTGTCATGATGCGGTCCGCGTACTCGGCGTTGAACGTAGACAGATGTTCGAGCGCCGCCTCGGAGTTCCCATAGTGTTCGTGAACTTCTCCGCGCATGTGGTCTTCACTTATGTACCAGTGATAGGAGAGGGTGTTCGGTTCGTTCGCTTTGCTTGACTTGGAAATTTCGTTCACGAGTTTCTTTAGATTTGCGGCCTCGCCTTCCTTGATTGTGACACTGAATATCCACGAAACTTCTTCTGAAGATGAAGAACCGCCTGAGATTTCCTCAGCGGCGGTGCCGCTTATCTGAAGTGGTGCATCGCAGTTCCGGAACGTGTCGGATTGACTGAAAATGTGGTTTTTGAACAAATTCATTGAGTGATCTCCTCGAAATGTACGTGCTTTCACGTCCGTTGATTGGCAACAATCTTCAAATCAATGGTGCACATGTGCCCGATAATAACATGCAGAGCTGAGATTTCACTGATAGGTTGTAGCCAGGAGCGGTGGAGGCAGAAACTCAATTGTTGAACGGTGACTGAAACGCCGAATTCTATTGGAGAATACCTGATGACAAGACTGACTGGATCGATTTCAAAAATGCTTCTGGTATCCGCTTTTGTTGTCGCGGTCCCGGCAATGGCGGCAGCCGATTGTGCAGCAGATATCAGCAAGGTTGAATATGCGATCGACCATACCGAGCGCAGTGGTATCGACACGATTACCGCGGAAAAGATGCGTGCGCTCCTTGAAGACGCAAATCAGGAACGCAAAGCTGGTAACGAGGCCAAGTGTCAAGAGCTGATCAATCAGGCCAAGTACATCGGCAACGTGGAATAGCTCGCTGAGCTGTCCTTGGATGGTTGCACTCCAGGACCCCGATTTGTCGGGATAGAAGGTTGTGTGTTTCATGTAATAGATGCTTGGCCAATGAATACTGATTTTCTCGCGCTGGCTGGGCGCGCTACGACGCCTCAAGCTAAACGCCGTCCTTTGTTTTCTTTCCAATTGCCTTCTTTCTCGGGTCCTTTCCAGAATTGAGATGACCTGATTGATGGCGTTTGTCTGATGATTGAAACAATCGATCAAAACGTAAGTTGGTGAAAAAAATCGTTTAAAAGAATATTTCTTGCAAATATCGATAAAAATATGCGTATTTGCTAGCGGATCTTGCTTTTGCAGAACCGATATGGAGGACAGCAATGCGTAAGTTGAAAACAATAGCAGCAGCGATGGGGGTCGTTCTTGCCTCTTCCGGCCTTGCTCAGGCCGCCAATGTCGAAGGACCAAGCGTCTTTTGGAAATTATCCATGTGGGGAAATCCGCGGGCTCTGTCTGCGGGCATGGAAGAACTTTCGAAACTCGTTGCAGAAGAGACAGATGGAAAATTTCAGATCAAGATTTTCTATGGCGGACAGCTGTCGCCTGCGCGAGAGAACCTGGATGCGTTGACGTTCAACGGATTTGAAGGGGCTGCGATCTGCAATTTCTATCATCCAGGCAAAAACCCGGCATGGATGGTGTTTTCGCTGCCGTTCCTGCCGCTCGGTGACCCCAAGGTGGATCGCTATGTCCGCAGCAAAATGTTTGAACACCCGGCAATCGTAAAGGACATGGAACGCTGGAACGCCATGCCGTTTGTCTCGGGGCTCTTGCCGCAATATGAAATTCTCGGCAAGGGAACACCTCCGCAAAATCTTGAGGACTGGAAGGGCAAGCGTGTGCGTGCAGGTGGTGGTCTCGGGTCAGCAATGGAGAAGTTGGGCGCCGTTAAACAGACCTTGCCCGCCGGTGAGACAGCCATCGCTTTCCAACGCGGAGCTCTCGATGCTGCCGCATTCCCGTTCACCTACGCTCATGTGGCCTTCAAAATTAATGAGGAAGCCGAGTGGTACACGACCAACATGTCTCCCGGCACGTCTGAGTGTGGTTGGGTGCTCAACAAGACGGCTTTTGAAAAACTGCCACCACAATATCAGGAACTCCTGATGGACAATCGGGATCTTGTCATGGAAGTCGAGCAGGCGGCATACGCCGAACAGGACAAGAAAAACCTTCCCGCGTTCGAGGAAAGCCTGATCGGTGTCACCTATACAGACGAGCAGCTGGCCGAGTTCCGTGAAGTTGCCGGCAAGCCGGTCTGGGATGCCTGGATTGAGGCCAACAAGGACAAGTTCGATTCTCAGGGCGTTTTTGACGCCATCTGGACATACGCAGAAGAAGCCAAGTCCGCTCAATAAAAAAATACCCGATAAGGCCGGCGCCCTTTGCGGTGCCGGCTTGGGCGGGGGGATTCCGAATATGCAGAAAACAACTACAGGCGCAGCCACGCTTTCGTGGGCTGACAGGTCGCTTGCGCATTTTGAGAATTTTGCAAACCTTCTCGCGGCATGCGCCATTTTTCTTCTAATGGTTCTGGGTGTTGT
>NZ_JAILWL010000072.1 GCF_025698965.1 Roseibium sp. | reverse complement strand
GCTCACAGCAATTTTGGCGGTAAATTTCCGTCCAATCTCCTGGGGCGTTTTCCCTGGGCGTCATTCTTTGGAAGCACTCAAGCCGCTTACCTGTCGAAGGAAGAGATGGTTGCCGGATCTTTCGGTATGGAGGCAAGGTATCCGTTTCTGGATGTCGAGGTTGTTCAGGAATTCCTCAGCCTGAGGGCGGACATCAAAAACAAACTCTATAAATCGGTAATCCGCGAATATTTGAGAAGCCAGAACTTCCCCGTCAAGGAAGACGTCAAGATCGGATTTGGATTTTCAGCTCCGGACAAAAAGAAAAAACGCAAGAAAAAACCGATTTTTCGTTCGATCAAAAAGCTGGCCCGGATTTGGAAATAATGCACCAGTATCGGCCAAAACCCAACGCTGCGTTCTTGTGAATGTGGTCCCCTCGAGTTTCATGTTGCTGCATGCGTTTGCCTCGACAAGCCACGTTTCGAAGCGAATGCAGGAAACGCAATTTTAGCTGAACGAATCTTCAAGCAAAAACTGTAGCAATTTCTAGTGCTTCACAGCTTTTTCCATGATTGTTTCTACCCTTTTGATAAGGTCCCTGTTGTCCAGATTTGCAACAGCAAAATCCCTTGCGTTTTTTGACATTTGAGCTGCGTTGTAGTCGCCTGCAAGAGCCGCTCGAATTAGGGAGCGGTACCCGTCCTGGTCTAGCTCATCAACAAGATGACCCGTTTGCCCCTCGGTTACCAGGTCCGGGATTCCAGCATGCCTGGTTGCAAGAATGGCGCAACCACAGGCAAGCGCCTCCTGAATGGACGTTGGCGCCCCTTCCGCGTCTCCACCCGGACTTGTTACCGAGTGCTGGAGGAAGAATTCAGCTTGCTGGAGATGTTTTAAAACGATTTCGTGCGGTTGTTCGCCGAACAGTTTCACCTGGTTTTCCATCCCTTCACGACGAACAATTTCCTGACATTGCTCCTGCATGGGACCACCTCCCAGAATTTCCAGAGTGGCTTCCGGATTGGACTTTGCTTCCTTGCAGAAGGCTTCCACTGTCAGGTCAGGACGTTTTTTTTCGATCAGGCGTCCGACTGCAATGAAACTGGCCTTTCTTTTCTGTGCAGGAAGGAATTTGTCGGTGTTTACGCCGCTGGGGAGTACGTGGCTATTAGGGTGAACCAGTCCGTATCTGGCAAGATTGTCGCGCAAGAATTCCGACACGAAAAAAACACCTTCCATTTTCTTGAAGGCCCTTGCAATCAGATTTCGCTGCCGGGCGGATCTTGCACGCATTGTAGCATCGTATCCCCGGTAATAGGTAAATATGGGAATGCCGCAATCGCCGATACTGTCTGCGACTTCCGCACCAATACAGCCGAAATCGCAAAGTACGACATCGACATTTTCGGTTTTGAGAAATTCGAGTATCTGTTTGCGTTCGTTGCCATAAATGCTGTTTGCAGGCAGTTTTCGTATCTTGTTAGACACTTTCGCAACTGCTCCGAGAACCCGACCAAATGGTGATCGATCAATTTGGGACCGCAGCAATAAAGGCCGTTTGACTGTCTGATATTCTCTTTCTTCTTTGCAACATACGCACGAATTGCCGTCGAACATGTTTTCGATATGAAAATTCACCATCGTGTGGTGCCGATGCATGAACTCGTAAGTAAAAATGCAAACCTTCGTCACATCATGGCCAATCGAAATTGAATTTGTGCCCTAGATTCAAACGTTTGATTTTTTCAAGTGTCGCGTCTCTTTGTGCCTCTAACCCTCCGATGATGCCGCAATGGTCCTCGACGTATACTGCTTCCACGCGTGAAATTGCGTTGGAATCAATCAGGTCGTTTATGATGCGGTACTCCATGCCTTCTATGTCAACCTTGATGAGTTTGACTGTGCAATCCAGATCTTGAACGAACTTGGAGAAATGGACGAGTTGCACTTCGTAGCTGTTCTCATAGGAAACATCGGATTTTCCATCGGAGAGCGTCGATCCTTGGGTGGGCCTGGTTGTCATTGAAGGATCTGAAAAGAGCTTGGCCGTGCCGCTTGTGTCAGAGACTGCTTTTTGAAAAGTAGTTATGTTCGGGAACTCTTTTGTGTTGTCTTGGAGAGTACGGAATATTTCCGGGTGTGGTTCGAAGGAGTATACGGTCTTTGCGCGCTCAGCAAATTTGCGGCTTATCTTGCCGACATGCGCACCAAGGTCGATAACAGTGTCTTCAGGGCCAATCATGGAAAGCACGCGGTGAAGGTACTTTTCATCATCGTTCATGAGGAGGTAAGGAACTTTATTTCCGCGTTTTAAGAGTTTCTTTCTGAGAGATTTCCGAATACCCATTCCAACCTCAAAGGTCACCGCCATACACCAGTATGGTCGTATCGTGTGATTTGGATAAGCCACCTACACTCAAGCGAGCTATTGCGCCAGTCTTAGCCAGGATTTTTTGTAAATCGATTGCGCGTTTTGAGTTGACCGTGCGCCCCTGTGCAGGTTCTCAGCTTCACATATTTTCGAAAAACACCAGAAGATACATACCTATGACTGCTCGAACTTCGACATAAGAGAGATCCCTGATGACTTTGAAAACCACGTGGACATTTTTTCACGAGTCAGGATACCAGCTGTCGGCTGTGGAGCCAGCTATGGTCTTAACTGTTGCGTCTTTCCAATCTGATGACCGGATAACCGCGTCAGCAGAACTGCAACATTCTTGACCTGGAACTTTTTCAGAAGGCGTGCGCGGACGTCTTCGATTGTTCTTGGTGACAGGTCGAGTTCGCGAGCGATTTCCTTGCTGGTGAGGCCCTTCGACAGGTAGAGAAGAACTTCCCGTTCCCTTGGGGTGAGTTGAGGTCCGCTTGTCGTGTTATCGATCAGCGCGAAGGTCAGAACGGTTCGTGCCAGAGGTGTTTCCGGTGTCAGGGTCCGGGCGCGGAACCTGCACCAGATCATCGACCCGTCCGAGCGGCGCATCAGGCGTTCGTCGGTGTAGGGCAGCGAATGCCGCAAGGGCTCCAGACCGATATCCCGGATCTGGTGAAATTCCTGGTCAGACCCGTAAAGCAGCCGGAAGCTCTGGCCAATCAATTCTTCCTTTCGATAGCCGAACATCCACGCGAATGTTTCGTTGCAGGTTTGGATGACGCGATTTTCAGTAAGGGCCAGGCCCATGGGTGCGTTGTCGAAAGCGAGTTGGTCAAGGTCTTCCATATGTCACCGTGTTCCTACGGTATTGGCACCGTAGTTCGACGGTATCATAGTAGTGTTTCGCTTTTCTACCGAGATCCGCTTCTTCTCCCTGCAGGTGAAGAGCAGGTCCCATCTATCGATTGGAGCATCTTTTCCGGGTTCGTGTGAACAAGAAGTGCTCCGGGGAATTGTGCCAGATGTCCTTGACAGAAAATCTGATCCGCGAAATCGATTCCAGGCGTGATGATCTGATTGAGCTTACCCAGGATCTGCTGCGCATTCCAACGCTCAATCCACCTGGCGAGAACTATCGGGATATCTGTGACTATCTGGACAGGAGGCTCAGTACTTCCGGTTTTGAGACCGAACTCATCCGTGCCCATGGAACTCCGGGGGATTGCGAGAAGTATCCGCGTTGGAACATTGTGGCGCGCCGCGAAGGCAAGCAGAAAGGTGAGTGTGTTCATTTCAACAGTCACATCGACGTGGTCGATGTCGGCCATGGTTGGACAAAAGATCCGTTTGGTGGCGAGCTCGTCGACGGCAGGATTTATGGTCGCGGTGCGTGCGACATGAAAGGTGGATTGGCAGCTAGTATCATTGCTGCCGAGGCCTTTCTCGTTGTGTGTCCCGATTTCACCGGTGCTATTGAGATCAGCGGTACGGCCGACGAGGAATCCGGTGGATATGGCGGTGTCGCCTATCTGGCGCAAAAAGGGTATTTCAATCCCAAACGCGTGCATCACGTCATCATTCCAGAACCTCTCAACAAGGATCGCATCTGCCTGGGGCACCGGGGTGTCTGGTGGGCTGAGGTCGAGACCTACGGAGAGATCGCCCATGGTTCGATGCCGTTCCTTGGTGACTGTGCGATCCGGCACATGGGCGCGGTAGTCGAGGAAATGGAAAAAAGCCTCTTTCCTGCGCTGGCTGAGAAACGAACCGATATGCCTGTGGTGCCGGAAGGAGCCCGGCAATCGACCCTCAATATCAATTCGATTCATGGTGGACAGTCAGAAGGGGACGCGGATTTCACCGGCTTGCCGAGCCCTTGCGTTCCGGACAGTTGCCGGATGGTGATTGATCGCCGATTTCTGGTCGAGGAGGATATCGAGGAGGTTCAGGAAGAGGTTCTTCAGATTATGAAGACCGTGGAAGAGCGGCGGGAGGACTTCCGCTATGACGTGCGAGAGCTGCACAGGGTTCTGCCGACCATGACAGATAAAAAAGCACCTGTGGTACGCACTGTTGCAAAAGCGATTGAAGAAACAATGGGCAAACCGGCGGAATATGTCGTCAGTCCAGGCACTTATGATCAAAAACATATCGACCGGATCGGCAAATTGGACAATTGTATTGCCTATGGCCCGGGTATTCTGGATCTGGCGCACAAACCGGATGAATATGTGGGCGTCGATGACATGCTCGATTCCGCAAAGGTCATGGGCCGTTCTTTGATTGAATTGTTGGCAAGGCCGTGAAACGGCCATCAACAGATGGGGAAAGCTATGCGTTTGAGAAAGTTTGGGAGTGGACTAATCAGCGTCCTTGCACTGGCCGCGAGCATCGGAATGGCCCATGCGAAGAGCGACATAATCGTTGCCATGCAGTTGGAGCCGCCGCATCTGGATCCGACCAGCGCCGCCGCCGGCGCAATCGATTCAGTGCTTTATTCCAATGTCTTTGAGGGCCTGACACGCTTCGGTCCGGATGGCTCGGTCAATCCGGGTCTGGCTGAAAGCTGGACCATCTCCGAGGACGGCAAGACCTATACCTTCAACTTACGGCCCGGAGTGATGTTCCACGACGGGACTGAGATGACGGCCGAGGATGTGAAGTTTAGCCTGGAGCGCGCACGAGCAGATGACAGTGCCAACGCACAGAAGGCTCTGTTTGCCGGCATTGAAAACGTCGAGGTGGTTGATCCGCAGACGGTCAAGGTGACCTTGTCCGCACCGAATGGCAGTTTCCTTTTCAATATGGCTTGGGGCGATGCGGTGATCGTCGCACCGGAGTCCATTGAAAACATAAAGAGCAATCCTGTCGGAACCGGTGCCTTCAAGTTCTCAAACTGGGTTCAGGGCGATCGCATCGAGCTTGAGAAGAATGCCGATTATTGGGGTGAACCCACCAAGCTGGACAAGGCGACTTTCAAGTTCATCTCCGACCCGACAGCGGCCTTTGCAGCTGTGATGGCAGAGGATGTGAATGCCTTTGTCGGTTTTCCGGCTCCTGAAAACCTGCCGCAATTCGAGGCTGATCCAAGGTTCCAGGTTCTGGTGGGATCGACGGAGGGGGAAACAATCCTGTCGACCAACAACAAGCTGCCACCATTGGATAATCTCAACGTCCGCAAGGCGATTGCCCACGCCATTGACCGCCAGGCGATCATTGACGGTGCCATGTTCGGCTATGGCACACCGATCGGCACACACTTTGCCCCGCACAATCCGGATTATGTCGATCTTACCGCGAACAGCAAATACGACCCGGAGCTTTCGAAAAAGCTGCTGACTGAGGCGGGGCATCCCGACGGGTTCACGACCACATTGAAGTTGCCGCCACCATCTTATGCGCGTCGCGGCGGCGAGATCATTGCTGCACAATTGCGCGCCGTTGGCATCGAAACGGAAATTACCAATCTCGAGTGGGCGCAGTGGCTGGAGCAGGTGTTCAAGGGCAAGGATTACGGTTTGACGATTGTCAGCCATACGGAGCCGATGGATATCGGCATCTATGCGCGGCCGGATTATTACTTCCAGTATGACAGCCCAGAGTTCCAGAAGCTGTTCACGGATCTGACGGCGGAAAACGACCCTGAAAAGCGGTCTGAGCTTTTGAAGAAAGCTCAGGAGATGATTTCCAATGATTACGTCAACGGCTACCTGTTTCAGCTGGCATTTCCGACGGTCGCCAATGCCAAGATCAAAGGGCTCTGGGAAAACCAACCAACCCAGGCAACCGATCTGACGGGTGTTTACTGGGAAGACTGATGCAATCGCTGATCAGGCTCTCGTCCTGCGACGGAAGCCTGTATCATATATCCTTTTCCTGCAAATGACCGGAGACGAATGGCCGGTCGACGTATGACGGGCTCATGCTGCGGTATTTCCTGAAACGACTGCTGTCTCTTGCTTTGAGCCTGGTGGCTGCGTCGATTGTGATCTTTCTGGCGCTTGAAGTCGTGCCGGGAGATCCGGCGGCCTACATGCTCGGCCTCAATGCCCAGGAAGACACTCTCAATGCGCTGCGCGAGCAGCTTGGTCTCAATGGCACAGTTCTGGAGCGCTACTTGTCCTGGGCCGGGGGGCTGCTGACCGGTGATTTCGGCATCTCATATACGTATAGAACACCCGTTTCGGAAATGATCGGCGATCGCATGTGGGTGTCCTTGCCGCTGGCACTCTATGCGCTGACACTGAGCACACTGATTGCCTTTCCCGCCGGAATCTGGGCGGCTTCACGGCGTGGATCTTATGTGGATGCGGGTGTCATGGGGGTCACCCAGTTGGGGGTCGCGATCCCGAATTTCTGGTTCGCAATGCTGATGGTTCTGATCTTTGCCATCAATCTGCGCTGGTTTTCAGCCGGTGGTTTCGCCGGTTGGGATGCCGGTTTCTGGGCGGGCATGAAGTCACTGACGCTGCCGGCAATCGCGCTTGCGTTGCCGCAAGCCAGTATTTTAACCCGGGTGATGCGTTCCAGCCTTCTCGACACGCTGAACGAAGACTTCATTCGAACCGCCCGTGCAAAAGGGCTGAACAAGGCACAGGCCATGTGGCGGCACGCGCTGCGCAATGCCTTGATCCCGGTTCTGACAATCATGGGTCTGCAATTCTCGTTTCTGCTCGCAGGTGCAATCATTATCGAGAATGTCTTCTTCCTGCCCGGCTTGGGGCGTCTCGTTTTTCAGGCGATCAGCGCACGTGATCTCATCGTGGTCGAGAGTGTTGTGATGCTGCTTGTGTTTGCCGTCATTGTCGTCAATTTCGCAGTCGATCTTGCTTATGCTCTGGTTGACCCACGATTGCGGGGACGGCGATAGATGTCCCTTTTTCTCTACAGCCGAACGCTGCTGCCAGGGGCATTCCTGACGCTGCTATTTGCCGGTGCGGCCCTCCTCAGCCTGGTCTGGGTTCCGTATGATCCGACTGTTCTGGATATCGCCAACAAGATTAAATCGCCGAGCTGGGCGCATCCGTTCGGAACGGATCAGTTCGGCCGCGATATCCTGAGCATGATCATGGTCGGCGCGAGAACTTCGATCGCCGTGGCGTTGGTTGCGGTCGGGATCGGAATGCTGGTCGGTGTTCCGCTCGGTCTGGCGGCCGCAGCCAGAAAAGGCGGATTGCTGGACGAAGTCATCATGCGGATGAACGATTTGGTCTTTGCATTCCCGAGTCTGCTGATCGCGGTCATGATCACGGCGGTTTTCGGAGCGTCCGCCCTGAACGCAATCATCGCGATCGGCATCTTCAACATTCCGGTTTTCGCCCGCTTGACACGCGGGACAGCACTTTCGCTCTGGAGCCGGGATTACATCATGGCGGCGCGGGTCGCAGGCAAAGGACCGGCGCGAATTTCGCTGGAACACATTCTACCCAATGTCGCCAATTTGCTGATCGTCCAGGGAACGATACAGTTTTCACTTGGCATTCTTGCCGAAGCCGGACTGAGTTACGTGGGTCTTGGAGCACAACCGCCGACCGCGAGTTGGGGGCGGATGCTCGCCGACAGCCAAACCATGATCTCCTTTGCGCCGCATCTGGCACTTTTCCCGGGTCTTGCCATATTGTTGACCGTGCTCGGGCTGAACCTTCTCGGGGACGGTCTGCGCGACATTCTTGATCCGAAACTCAGGAGGGTGCGCGCATGAGCCTCCTGAGCATCGACAATCTGTCTCTTGCAATTCACGGAACGCAGATACTCAAAGAAGTCTCGCTGAAGATTGAACCGGGCCGCATCCTCGGTGTCATCGGCGAAAGTGGTTCGGGAAAGTCGATCACGGCATTCAGCGTAATGCAGCTCCTGCCATACGGGGCGGAATGTTCCGGAAAGATCACGCTCGCCGGAGAAGACATCCTTTCGCGCAGTGAAGCGCAATTGTGTGCGATCCGTGGGCGGGATGTCGGCATGGTGTTTCAGGAGCCGATGACGGCGCTCAATCCGTTGCAGACGATTGGTACTCAGGTTGCTGAAACCATTTTGATTCACAAAAAGGTTTCGAGGGCGGCGGCCATGGAGAGGGCCGCCGACGCTTTGCGCCGGGCGGAACTGCCACAGGACAGGTTTCCTCTGTCGCGCTATCCGCACGAGCTATCGGGCGGTCAACGCCAGCGCGTTGTGATTGCGATGGCAATTGCTCTGCGGCCGAAACTTTTGATCGCCGATGAACCGACTACCGCCCTGGATGTGACAACCCAGGCACAGATCCTGAAACTGTTGCAGAAACTGGTGGTGGAAGAAAATATCGGGCTGATGCTGATCAGCCATGACCTGGCCGTCGTTGCCGATCTTGCCGACGATCTGGTGATTATGCGCAAAGGTGAAGTGGTTGAGAGCGGGCACGCGGATAACCTGTTTCGGAACATGCAGCATCCCTATTCACGCGCCCTGCTGAAGGCCTCCGGTCATGTTCCCGAACGAACAGGCCATGCGAGAGACACAGCGTTGCTTCAGGTGCGCAATGTGGTTCGTGAATATGTCACCCACTCCTATGGTCTTTGGGGAACAACGTCTCAATTTCGGGCGGTGAATGACGTCAGTTTCGAAATTCGACGTGGTGAAAGCCTCGGCCTTGTTGGGGAGTCCGGTTGCGGAAAGTCCACCTTGACCCGTGCGATTTTGGGACTTGAGGACGTGCAGGGCGGCGAGATCCTGTTCGATGGCCAGCCGGTATTTACGCATGAACATGCAAACAGCGACGTGCGCCGACGCATGCAGGTGGTCTTTCAGGATCCCTATGGCAGTTTCAATCCACGCTGGAAAGTCGACCGGCTGGTAACAGAGCCCTATCACCTCTTGGAGCGACAGCCCAAAGGCCGGGAGAAAGATCGCGCAATAGCCGAAGCGTTGGAAAGTGTCGGCCTCAATGAAACGGATCGACACAAGTACATTCACGAATTCAGCGGTGGTCAACGTCAGCGGATCGCCATCGCTCGCGCGCTCATCATCAAGCCGGATCTGATCATTCTGGATGAAGCTGTCTCGGCGCTTGATGTTTCGGTGAGGGCGCAGGTTCTGGACCTTCTGGCAGATCTGAGCGACAGGCTGGACCTAACCTATCTCTTCATCAGTCATGACCTCAGCGTCGTTCGGTCGATTACGGAGCGGGTGCTCGTCATGAAGGCCGGTCAAATTGTCGAACATGGTCCGACGGATGACGTCTTCGACCACCCGAAACACGATTACACCAAGCAACTTGTCGCCGCCGCGCCGGCCTTGCCGGACGACGTCGCAGGAGGAAGATCTCATGACCCGATCTCCGGATCTCTGGTTTGACCCGACAAAATGCCTGATCGGCGGCAAATGGGTTGCCCCGTCAAGTGGCGAACAATTGCCTTTGCGGAACCCATCGACTGGTGAGCGTATCGGATCGATTGCGCGAGGCACCGCCGACGATATCGATGCTGCGGTCGCTGCCGCGGACGCTGCGTGGAAAGGTGAGTGGAGCCGAACGACCGCGGTGGAGCGGGGAAGGTTTCTCTTCCGGCTTCGTGAGCTCGTACAGGAGCGAATTGAAGATCTCGCCCGGATCGAGGCAATAGATGTCGGCAAGCCGCTGAAACAGGCGCGAGCCGACGCCGTCGCTCTGGCCCGCTATCTGGAATTCTACGGCGGTGCCGCCGACAAACTGACCGGGGAAACTATTCCCTATCTGGATGGCTATACGGTTTATACCCTTCGCGAACCCCACGGTGTCACCGGGCATATCGTTCCGTGGAACTACCCGATGCAAATCATCGGCCGGTCAGTCGGTGCGGCTTTGGCGACCGGAAACGCGTGTATCCTGAAGCCCGCTGAAGATGCCTGTCTGACAGCTCTGGCGTTTGCAGATCTTGCAAGGGAAGCCGGGTTGCCGGACGGAGTTCTCAATGTGGTTCCAGGTCTTGGTTCGGAGGCCGGGGCCTCACTGTCCGCACATCCTGGGGTTCGGCATGTCAGTTTTACCGGTTCGGTCGCCACTGGTGTCCAGGTGCAGATGGCGGCTGCGCGCAATGTGGTGCCGGTGACGCTGGAGCTTGGCGGCAAATCGCCCCAGCTGGTGTTTGATGATGCGGATCTGGACGCTGCGCTGCCGTTTCTCGTCAATGCAGGTATTCAAAATGCCGGACAAACCTGCTCCGCATCCTCGCGCATTCTCGTTCATCGGTCGATCCAGGATCGGGTTATCGAACGGATGGCGAGCCGCTATGCGTCCCTGCAGGTTGGACCGGCCCTGGCAGACCTTGATGTCGGACCTCTGATTTCGGCCAAACAGCAGGGAATAGTCTCGAGCTTTCTGGACCGTGGAGCAGATCTTGAAAAGGTGGCCGAAGGCGTGTTGCGGGAGGCGCCTGAGCAAGGCAATTATATCAAGCCGACGCTGTTTGCTGGCGTAAAACCTGACCACACCCTTGCACGGGACGAAATTTTCGGACCGGTGCAGGTTATCATTCCCTTTGACGATGAAGATGAGGCCGTCGCAATTGCCAACGGCACGGACTATGGCCTTGTTGCCAGCGTCTGGAGCCGAGATGGAGCGCGGCAGATGCGCTTGGCGAAAAAGATCCGCAGCGGTCAGGTGTTCATCAACAACTATGGTGCAGGTGGCGGCGTGGAGTTGCCTTTCGGCGGCATGGGCAAGTCAGGCCATGGCCGTGAAAAAGGTTTTGAAGCGCTTTACGGATTCACGACGCTCAAGACCGTTGCCGCATTTCACGGCTGAGAATTCTCACGACCGTCATCTTGGACCTAACAGGGAGGCCTGAGTGGAACAGGGTGATGCACTTCTATCCCGGCCTGCACGGTGTTTGGCGGGGAGCAATGAAAAAGGCCGGGCTGACAGCCAGGGAACTTGGAGGAACCAATGAGATTGCAGGGAAAAACGGCCATCGTGACGGGGGGCGCCTCAGGATTTGGTGCCGGGATTGTCAGAAAATTTGCCGCAGAGGGCGCGAAGGTTCTGATCGCGGATCTCAATATGGCACTGGCAGAAGATGTGGCGAGCGAAGTGAACGGCATTTCGGCGAAAGTGGATGTTTCCGACAATGACAGCGTCGAGGCACTCGCCGCGATGGCGTCTGCCACGCTCGGAGCTGTCGATATCCTGGTCAACAATGCCGGGATCACGCACCTGCCCAAACCGATGCAGGAGGTTACGGAAGAGGAGTTCGACCGCGTCATGGCAGTCAATTGCAAGTCGGTCTATCTGACCGCGCGCCATTTCGTTCCCGCCATGGTGTCCGCCGGCAAGGGCGCCATCTTGAATGTTGCGTCCACTGCAGGTCTCAGTCCACGCCCGCGCCTGAACTGGTACAACGCGTCCAAGGGCTGGATGATAACCGCCACCAAGACCATGGCGGTCGAGTTGGCGCCCGAGGGTATTCGTGTCAACGCAATTTGCCCTGTGGCGGGGGAAACGCCTCTGCTGAAGAGCTTTATGGGGGAAGATACGCCCGAGATTCGCGCGAAGTTTCTGTCCACCATTCCGCTTGGCCGGTTTTCAACACCGGAGGACATGGGCAACGCAGCGTGTTTCCTGTGCTCGGACGAAGCGAGCATGATCACCGGGGTCGCGATGGAAGTGGATGGCGGTCGTTGTGTCTGACGGCTTCATTGCGCCGGATTGTTCCAACGACCTGATACCACCGCTTACTCCGCAGGCGGAGCACCGATCGCATCGGGGTGTGCAGACTGGAACGCCTCGAGAGCGTCTACAGCATTTCGAGCAGCCTCTATGCGGGGGAAACGTGTGGTGTCCACACCCCAGCGATCTGAATTATAGAGCTGCGGGATCAGACAGCAGTCTGCCATTGTCGGTTGGTTTCCGTGGCAGAAGGGGCCTTCACTTTCCGACAACAGTCTTTCAAAGCCTTCAAGTCCTTTGCCGATGAAGTGGCGCATCCAGTCCACCTTGATCTTGTCGTCGCCACCGGCGATGTCGGCGACATGTTTGGCTACGCTCAGGTTGCAAACCGGGTGGATTTCCATGGCAATGGCATAGGAAAGCTGGCGGACACGATATTGTCCCTCGATATCTTCCGGCAGAAGCGTGGAGCCCGGAGACGTTGCGTGCAGATACTCGATGATTGCCAGGGATTGTGTCTTGCGTTTGCCGTCGATGACCAGTGTCGGCAGCAGACCCTGCGGGTTCATATCGAGATAATCTTCTGTCCGGTGGGCGCCGGTCAGAAGGTTGATGGGCCGGATTTCGGCAGGCAGATTCAGAAGATTGAGCGCGATACGGACCCGGTAGCTTGCCGACGACCGCCAATAGTCATAAAGCACAGGGTTCCGGTCCATTTGCGTCTCCAGCGAAAATTTTGTTTTGAGCTTACGGAACACAGGCTTAAGCGGGTTATACCTCCTATGCAACTTGCTTTGAGGGAAAGATGCCGAAGTTCGGAGACCGGAAACGAGCTTAGGCTATGGCTTTGTCGAGTTCCAACCCTTCGAATGCGGGTTCCGAAGCGATCCAGGTCAGATACTCACCATAGGCAGTATGCGAGATTTCGTCTGCCAGCGATTTAAGATGTGTCCTGTCGATCCAGCCCATGTTGAACGCGATTTCTTCAGGACAGGCGATTTTGAAGCGCTGGCGGGATTCCAGTGTCTGAATGAAGGAGGCGGCGTCCAGCAGGGATTGCGGTGTGCCGGCGTCCAGCCAGGCGAACCCGCGACCGAGATGCTGCACGTTCAATCTGCCACGTTCCAGATAAGCCCGGTTGATATCCGTGATTTCAAGTTCCCCGCGTGCCGACGGCTTCAGGGACTTCGCGATTTCAACAACATCCGCATCATAAAAGTAAAGTCCGGTTACCGCCCAATCAGATTGAGGGGATGCTGGTTTTTCAACGATCGAGTAGGCTTGTCCGCGAGTATCGAAACTCACGACGCCATAGCGTTCCGGATCCTTTACCTGATAGGCAAACACCGTTGCGCCAGTCTGCTGGTTTCGTGCGGCAAGAAGTTTTTCCGGCAAGCCGGTGCCGTGGAAAATGTTGTCGCCGAGTATGAGCGCCGAAGCGTCGCCTTCCAGAAAATCTTCAGCAATGTGAAAAGCATGAGCAATGCCGAGCGGTTGTTCTTGAACCGCGTATTCGATGGAAATGCCCCATGGCTCGCCATTACCCAGAACCCGGCGGAAAGATGGTAGATCCTGAGGTGTCGAGATGATGAGAAACTCCTGGATACGAGCCAGCATCAAGGTCGTCAGAGGGTAGTAAACCATCGGTTTGTCATAGACCGGCAGCAGTTGTTTGGAGTTGGCCAGCGTCATTGGGTGCAGGCGTGTCCCGGATCCACCGGCAAGAATGATACCCTTCATTGAACGCCCTTTCTTTGCCGAAGCAGGAAGCTGACGGTTTTTGCCAGACTTGCTTCCGGTGAAGGAAAATTGAAACCGAAGTTCTCTTGATAAAGTGACGTGTTCAGCGCCGTTCGAAGCGGGCGGATTGCAGGTGTCGGATAGTCACGTGATAGAGCTTGCCCGACTTCGCAAACCGGACCGGACAGTCGCGCCGAGGTCGTGAAGATCAGGTGTGCCAGTTCATGGCGAGACATCACTGAGGGGCCGGCAAGGTGATAGATGCCGGAAGACTGAAAGGTTCCGGTCGCTAGAATTTTCGGTGCAAGTTCCAAAATGGCATTTGCCAGATCCAGTGCAGAAGTCGGATTGCCAATCTGGTCGGTCACTACCGACAGCATTGTGGAATTCGCGGCGGCATTCAAAATCTTCGTTACGAAATTGACGCTGAACGGCGAATACAGCCAGGCTGTCCGCAGAATGATGTGTTGTGGATTGGCCTCAATGACAGCCTTTTCGCCACCGAGTTTTGAATGGCCGTAGGTGTTTTGCGGTCGTGTCGGATCAGTTTCAACATAGGCCGAGGTCTTTTTGCCATCAAACACATAGTCGCTTGAGATGTGAATGATTGGAATACTCGCCTCCGTCGCCGCGCGCGCGAGATTGCCAGGACCGATCGTGTTGATGTCGAAGGCTTCTGCCGCGTGACTTTCGGCGGCATCAACATCCGTAAAGGCAGCTGTATTGACGATCAGATCAGGGCAGATCGCCTTGACGGCAGACCGGCAGGACGCAAAGTCCCTGATGTCGAAATCAGGTCGTCCGAGAAAGTGTAACTCCAGCTCCGGATAATAGATGGAACAGGCGCTCAGAGATCTTGCAAGTTGCCCGCTTTTACCAATGACCAGAAGTGTGTGGGCTCGGGTCATGCCGGTACCTTTTGCTGCCCTTCATGTGAACGGGAAGCAGCTGACGCGGGGTGTTGCCAATTGGAATTGGAAAGATACCAGCGGATTGTCTCCGTCAGTCCCTGTTCAAAGGAAACTTCGGGTCGCCAGCCAATTTCTGTCTCGATCCGAGTCGGATCCACAGCGTAACGCTGATCGTGACCGGGACGGTCCGCGACGTAGGATATCAACTCGTCATGTGGCGCATTTTCAGGTCGCAAGCGATCGAAAAGACTGCAGATCTTTCGAACAAGATCTATGTTCCGGCATTCGTTGCGCGCACCGATCGCGTAAGTGCTTCCAGGCTGTCCCCTTTCCAGAAGAGCGACGAGTGCACGGGCATGGTCCCGGACGTGAAGCCAGTCCCGGATTTGACTACCGTTGCCATAAACGGGCATCGGCATGCCATTCATTGCCTGGTGGCACATCAGAGGGATCAGTTTTTCGGGAAATTGTTCCGGGCCGTAATTGTTGGTGCAATTGGAAACAATTGCTGGCAGGCCATAAGTTCTGATGAAAGCACGGACCAGATGATCCGAGGCTGCTTTGCTGGCTGCATATGGGGAGGAGGGATTGTAGCGGGTGGTTTCGTTGAATATCCCATCCCCTTCCAGGTCGCCAAAGACTTCATCAGTGGAGACGTGCAGAAAGCGGAACTGACTTCTCCCCCTTCGGTCGAGCCCAGACAGGTAGCTGCGCGTTGCCTCCAGCAGGCATAACGTGCCCTCTATGTTTGTTCTGACAAAGGTCTGAGCGTTGACGATGGAGCGATCCACGTGACTTTCTGCCGCCAGATGGACAAGGGCGTCCGGTTTGTAGTTCTGAAACACTTTCCCCACAGCCACCGGGTCGCAAATATCGGCTTTGACGAACGTGTATCGTCTCTCTGCGGATAATTCTTCAACTGCGGACATGTTGGACGCATAGGTGAGTTTATCGAGAACGATAACCTCACACGTGTTGTTGCCAAGCAAGTGACGGCACAATGCGGTTCCGATGAAGCCTGCGCCACCGGTTATCAGAATACGCATGCGGCAGGCTCCATGATCGTCTTGAAGGGAGAGTCGTTTTTGAGATTTTCAAGGAACGGCAAGGCTCTGTCTTTTGCGGAGAGGATCGGCTCCCGTCCTCTTAGCTGCCAGTCGATGGCCAGTGTCGGATCATCGAAAGCAATGCCTCGTTCACTATCGGGAGCATAGTCGGCACTGACTTTGTACTGGACTTCCGTGTTGGCGCTCAGGGTCGAAAATCCGTGCGCGAAGCCGGCTGGAACGAAGAGCTGTTGCATGTTATCCGCTGAAAGAACACGACGGACATGCCGACCGAATGTCGGCGAATATCTCCGAATGTCGACTGCCACATCGAGGATCGCTCCTCTCGAACACCGCACCAGCTTTGCCTGTGCATGTGGAGGGACCTGGTAATGAAGTCCTCTGACAGTGCCCGCCGATACCGATCTGGACATGTTGTCCTGCGTGAAGACAGGTGAGATGCCGGCTCTGACGAATTCGGTCCGGTTATAGACTTCCGCGAAAAGCCCGCGGTCGTCCGCATGACATTCGGGGACCAGCAGCAGCACGTCAGCAATTTCGGTTGCTTCGATCTTCATGACGCACCTTGGGAAGTGAAAGAATGAGCAGGAGACCGGTTCAAGCCGGCCACCGGAGCGAGAGTTCGCCTTGCCTCTCTTGCAACAATCCGTTGCAAAAGAAGCTGTGTCTTGCGGATGCTTGCGTTGAGTTCGAACCGTGACACGACAGACTGTCTTGCGGCGTCGCGCAGTTGCTGCAATCCGGGTGGCCGCGTGAGCGTATGTTCGATACGGACAGCGATTTCCTCTGTGTCCCAAAAATCCGTGAGCTGGCCGTTGACACCGTCCCGCATGACTTCCTCCACCGGAGCGGTTGCGGACGCGATGATCGGGGCGCCACAGGCCATTGCTTCCAGAAACGACCAGGAAAGGACGAAGGGATAAGTCAGGTAGACGTGAGCTGCCGAAATCTGAAACAGCCGAATGAGCTGATGATGCGGTATCTGACCAAGAAAGTGGATCCGCTCTGGCGGAATTTCCGTTTCCTTCATCAGAAGATCCCGCCAGGATTTTCCATTCGTCTGGGATTGACCGTAACTGGTTCCGTCTCCGCCCGCGACGACGAAGCGGACCGTAGGGTTTTTTCTTGCGACACGTGCGGCAGCGCGCATGAACTGCGGAAAGCCCCGGTAGGGTTCAAGGTTGCGCGCGGCAAATGTCACCACAGGATCGCCACTCGCCAAAAGTGTTCCATCAGGAAGGCGGAGAGTTGCCAGGTGATCCGGTCTGGCCCGGTTGGTGTCGATACCTTCGTGCTGAGCGATAATCCGGGGATGATAGGGAGCAGGGTATCTGCTTTTTTGCCAATTTGTTGGGCTGATGCCGCAATCGATCTGATCGAGCGTTGCCAATTGGACCGCATTCCGAAGACGCAGCGTTTGTCTTTGAATCAGGTCGACAGTTTCCGAGGGAGCAAAACCGACGTCACCGCCCTGAGGCTGAAAATAGTACTCGCAAAAACCGACTGCCGGTGTGTCCGGGAGGATGTCTTTCACGAACATCATGCCGCCCCATCCGATATGCCCCATGATCAGGTCGGGTTTTCGTCCCTCTCGGACGAGTTGATGCAGAATGTCCGCAACACGGCGACCCGCGGCGACATAGGGAACATGCGCAGGGCTTCCGTTCCGAGTGGAAACGTTACCCCGCGACACGCGATCAGAATAGCGAATGGTCCTGACACCGGGAACGGTTCTGTCGACCGATTGTGAAATGAGGGTCGCCGACCAGCCTTCGCAGATCAGGCGCCGGGCAAGATGAACGAATTGCCCGGGGCCGTCCCGGTGCACAAATACGATATGCATTTGTGGGACCTCGCGTCAGAACTGTTTGGCATCCAATCGCGTGTCATGCCGCTGCAAACTGGTCGCCCACACGACTTCAAGCCGCCGCAGCATGGTCAGGGTCTCTTCCAGAGCCCGACGATCGCGTTCATCCCTCACAATGAGATTCTGGTTGACGTCATCGGCGGTTTTTATCGTTTCGCACAACTTCTTGCCCTTGTCGGTCAGACGGATGCGCGCTGAACGGCGGTCTCGCGGCGAGGGTGTTCGATCCACGTAACCGGTTTGTACGAGCTGTTTCAGGCTGTAGGACGCATTCGATCCGAGGTAGTGACCCCGATCCATCAGATCTCT
>NZ_JAILWL010000071.1 GCF_025698965.1 Roseibium sp. | reverse complement strand
GCCAGGGCGGAGTTGTCAGCGTCGGCGCCCAAAGGGCCGACGGCACCACTGACGACACCGGCGCCACCTACACCTTCGTCCCCGATCAGAACGGCAACTATGTCGGATATGACGGAACCGTTTATTCAGGGGTTCCGGCTGACGGCTCGGCCAGCAATCCGGTCAATTCGGACAATCTTGCCCCAGCGAAGCTGACGGCGTCTGACGGTGGCACGACGGATCTGTTCGGTCTGAACAGTGTTGTGAACGACAATGGTGTTGTTCTGGCCGGGGCGCATGGCGACGACGACAAGGGCAACGCCTCTGGCTCGGCTTATCTTTACACGCCCGACGGCAATGGCGGGTACACGCAGCTCAAGCTGTCGGCCTCCGATCTCGGTGCGACCAGTGCCTTTGGCTATTCGGTTGCCCTCAACAATGCCGGGGTTGCCGTTGCCGGTGCCTTCAACAACAACGCTGTTTACGTCTTCCGACCCGACGGCAATGGCGACTACTTCGAAGCCAAGCTGATGCCGTCGGACGGCATCTCCGGAGACCTCTTCGGCTGGAGCTCCGCCATCAACGAAAGCGGCGTGATCGCGGTTGGTGCCCACGGAGATGACGATTACGCCACCAATTCCGGCTCCGTCTATGTCTACTCGCCCGATGGCTTTGGCGGTTATGACGAGGTCAAGCTGACCGCGTCCGATCGTGCGGCCAACAACAACTTCGGCAAATTCGTCACCATCAGCGATGCCGGTCAGGTGGTTGTCGGCGCTCCTTATGGCGATGACGCTACGCTGGATACCGGGGCTGTTTATGTCTTCACGCCCGACGGCAATGGCGGGTACACCGAGGTCAAACTGACCGCGTCCGATGGCGTTGCATCGGACTTCTTTGGCCATTCGGCGGCGGTCAATGCTGCCGGAACGGTTGTCGTTGGCGCCTATGGCGATGAAGACGGCGCAGTCACCAACAGTGGCTCTGTCTATGTCTACCAGCCGGACGGCAATGGCGGCTATACCGAGACCAAACTGTCGGCCCTGGACAAGTTCGCCGGCGATGTCTTCGGTTCTGCGGTCAGCATCAACGACAACGGCACGATTGTTGTCGGAGCCCATGGCAATGACGATGCCGGCTCGACCTCCGGTTCTGCCTATGTCTTTGTGCCGGATGGCAATGGTGGTTACACCCAGTACAAGCTCACCGCTCCCGATGGGGAAGCTTCCGACGCCTTCGGCATTTCCGTCTCCGTCAGCCAGGGCGGAGTTGTCAGCGTCGGCGCCCAAAGGGCCGACGGCACCACTGACGACACCGGCGCCACCTACACCTTCGTCCCCGATCAGAACGGCAACTATGTCGGATATGACGGAACCGTTTATTCGGGCACAACCTCCGCAGGACTGAATGTTCTTGGAACAGACACAGACAACGCGCTTTCAGGCGGTGCTTCAGATGATCTGATTGAAGGATTGGCTGGAAATGACGTTCTGACCGGCAACGGAGGAGACGACACTCTGACGGGCGGAACCGGCAGCGACACATTTGTCTTCAAGGCGGGTGACACTGGTCATGACACCGTGACTGATTTCGCCGCAGGTGCTGGGTCCGACGACATTCTGTCCTTTGAAACCACTCTCTTTGCGGACTTTGCCAGCGTACTTGCCGCCGCAACCGATGTGGGGTCCAACATCGTGATTACGATCGACGCAAGCACATCGATCGAATTACAGGGAGTTTCGACGGCGAACCTTCATGAAGATGACTTCCAGTTCGTCTGACGAAGCAAGATCAGAACACCAGTGATTTGGGGAGCCACGACTCCCCAACTCCTTTCAAATTGCGCAAAGACGCAGCTGTCCGGTTTCATTGTTTCACCACTCCCTCGGCGCGACTTCGCAAGACATTTCAACAAACTTCTCGTTATCCGCACGGCTGAACGCCGGGCGTTTGCGAACGTTGTTTCGGGAAGGTTCGAAGCCTAGTAACTCAAGTCTCCTCGGCAAACTCCGAATGGACAATCTGTTAAATGGTAACGGTCAGGCCGACCGTTTCGACAAACCGGAACCGTCTGATGGCATAAATCAGAAACGGTTGCTTCCCTTCCGATAAACCGTATTCCTCGACAGCCATGATCAGGCCGCCAGAGCTTGTCGTGCCCGCGACAACCGGCTTTTCACGGTTCCAACAGCAACGCCCATGCGATTTGCGACCTGATCGTGTGACAGGCCGGAAAAAACGCAGAGCTGCAGAACATCGCGTTCCTCGGGTCGAAGCCTCTCAATGTTCTTCGCCACGTCCCCAAGTTCCAGATATTTTTCCTGCGTCGGCGCGAAATGCGTTTCTTCATACCATTCCTCAATCGGCACATGATGACCGCGGCGCTCGTATTTTCTGATCTCGTCAAGATGCGCATTGCGGACAATGGTAAAGAGCCAGCGCCGTAACTCTGTTCCATGCGTGAACTGGGCACGATTGCGCAATGCACGTTCAAGCGCCGTTTGCATAAGATCTTCGCCCGCCTCCGCAGACCCGGTGACGGATCGGGCATACCGACGCAGGTGCGGCATTTCAGTTTGAAGGTCTTGTACGAAATTGTCCTCAAAACGGCTCATCGGGCCCTCCCGTGCAACTGGTGCGATGATCCGCATGTAATGGCTTCCAGCCATGACTTTTACAATTCTCAAAGTAAATTCATCTGCAGTTGATCAATTCTTGAGTAACAACACGCGATGACACATGCGATTAAGAAAATGTTACTTGCAGTGAACGAGAGAAACCCAATATCGCATGTATGATTGCCTCTTCAAAATGGGCATAGATCCCAAGTTCCAATTTGATGGAATCTTGCCGATCGCCTGAGCATCCACGCTTTCAAAACAAAATTTTTTCAAGAATTAATCAAATAATTGTAAATATAATTTGAAATAATACCATTATTACCATGAATATTAAAATAAATGAAAAAGAATATTGAATATTAAAAAATATAAATTCAAAATTTTCGGAACCATCATCATCCCGATACGTTTCTATTTCTAGACCACATTGTTGGCGTTGCAATACCAGCAGATGTTGGTCGAGAAAAGCAGTCAACACGGAGCTTGATTATGCGTACGAATAAGAAACTTCTGTCATCCCTGCTTGCAGCCGCATTTGTTTCCACCGCGATGATCGGAAACGCATTTGCGGACGATCCGGATGACACCGTTGGTGATCTGACCGGCGATAAGCCGTTGTCCATTCGCCTGATGCAGATTCAAAACCAGAAGGCATTGCAAGCCGCTCAAAACCGGCAGTCTGTCTCCAGACAACAGAGCAATGCAGCCTATGCCGACTTTCCTGACCAGACCGTTGGCGACCTGAATGGCAACAACCCTGTGCCTGTTCGCCGGCAAGCTGCAAACAATGCCCAGGTTCGTGGATCCGATAGATCACTTCTGATCCTGCAGTTCCAGGGCGACTGGAACGGCACCGCGAAGAAGGGTTTTCCGCATCAGTAAGAATGCTTCATGAATGAAGCAATCCAAGAAAGGGCCGCGCAAACAGCGCGGCCTTTCTTTTGTGTTCCCGGCACGAATCTAGAGAGTTGCGATTGATTGGCCTTCGCTTGGAGCCCCGCCCTTTTGTCCCTGAACCTTTCAGGTAATTACAGTTTATGCTTGCTGATTGCTCCCTGCACAGCTCCGTCCTAAGATCACCGGATTGATCAGAAATTGTTTGAATTTCCAAAGGCGAAGTGCCGAGCAGGAATGAAGATCAAAGGCGAGAGAACTATGGACGCGACCAGTTTCGACTATGCCGGTTATCAACCCAAGGGTGACAAGAAGAACTCAGAATTTTTCGAAACTTACAGGCATAAGATCTACGAGCGACGACAGTCTTCCGGCATCGACGACAATGTCGGTCACATGAAGGCGATGATAGTTCAGGTTGAAGCGGGAGACGGTGTCGCCACAATGGCGGAAATTCACCGCATGACACCAAACCGCTATCACTCAAGCTACATTTCACAGACCCACAAGCTTCACGTGCTTCATACAAAGCCGGAGTTCCCTGCGCTCATCATCAAGGAGCCACTTTCCTCCAATTATGAAGACTATATCAAGCGCCTCAACGTTCTTTATCCCCTGGCGCGCCAAAAACCCAACACCCGGTATGTCGGCGAGATTTTCGATTGCTCGGATATCAACACAGTTAGGAAAACACTGGAAGACCAGAGCATCCGCTTCGAATATCCAGGGGACACAGAAAATGCCCTTTACACGTCGGAGAACATTTTATTCTCGACCATTTCCGACTTCACTGGCAATCGCGTTGGCTATTCGGCCGGTGATTTCAACGATCCGGCAAGCCTGTCGCTCGGCGAACCTTACCACCTCACGGACGAGGAAAAGGCGCAGCTTGCGAAGGGTGTCGCGTTCGCTGAAACTCATGGCTTGAACGAATTGATGCTCGGCTATGACCATATGGCAACCCGCATTCTTGCCGGAGAACGCGAGGATGCCATTCTCGAGTTCCTGACGATGGTGCCTTATTACTTCTGGGGTGCATACAACATTCAGGACATGAACTCGTCGACCAATGTAAACCGTTGCCCGACGGTCTCGGACGATAAACAATCGCCGGCAAAGGTCTTTACCGCAAACAACACGCCGTCTTTCGTCAACTCCTTCGAAAACCTGCCCATGCCGACGGAGAATTTTGTCCGAAACTATGGCCGCAGGATGCACCATATGGCAGTGGAAGTTGAAGACGGCGATCATGAGACCGGACAGAAAAATGTCGATTACGTCGTCGGTATTCTGGGTCAGGAGGGTGTCCCCTTCCTTGCGCACGTTGTCGGCGAGTGCAAGGACTCACCCGATCTCAAGCAGATCTTCTCAAAGCACTCTCAGCACACGTTGCTGATCACGGAATATATCGAGCGCTGCAAGGCTTTTGACGGCTTCTTCACCAAGTCCAATGTCGCCGCTCTGACGGAGGCAGCAGGCAAGGACGAACGCTATCAGCATGGTCATGTATTTGACTGACCTGCTCTGACATCAGTTCAGTGCAATCGAATTCGGCCTTCTGCTTTCCATCTCAAGAAAACAGAAGGCTGACCAATGGCGGAACCGATTTCAGGCGGGACCCAACATCGGGCGCAATCGGCATTCACAAATACGCCCCTGCCATAAGAGTATCTCAATTGAAAGTGGGGTCATTTGACGGAGGTGATCCAACCGGGTCAACCAGCACCGGTCGCCAGCTTCGAGACGCTCAATATCTGCAGAACCGCCCTCGGATCTCATTGGCAAGGATCAGTTCAGATCCTTCAGGAGCCGACCGTGTTTTCGAGTTTCCTGTATGACATCACCAAATGTTTCGAATCCCTTGCCTTCAAGAATTGGCAACATCTTGCACAGTGCTTCAGCCGTTGCCTGGGCATCGCCAAGCGCCGTATGGCGCAAGTCGGGATCGATCCTGATGTCGAGGCGTTCACATAGTGCGTCCAAAGTGTGAACTTCCGTATCTCCAAACAGCACGGCAGACAGCAGTACCGTATCCAGCAGCGGATGATCCCAAATCAATCCGGATGTCTTTTCGTGCCGGTGCAAAAACGCCATGTCAAACGGTGCATTGTGGGCCACGAGCACAGACTCTCGCGCAAAGGCGTGCAAGCCGGAAACGACGGCTGAGACGTCGGGGGCACCGGCGACCATGGAATCCGTAATCCCGTGAACTTTGGTTGACGCACGTGGAATGCTACGCCCTGGATTTGCCAGCTGGTTCACACTTTCACCGGGTACGATCCGGCCTTTGACGACACGCACAGCCCCAACCTGAACAATCTCGTCCTTGTTGGGCATCAGGCCGGTGGTTTCCGTATCGAAAACCACAAAATTCAAACCTTTGATCGGACGATTTTCGATCGCATGTTCGGTCTCGTGTTCCGACAGATCGAAGTCAAAGATCAGTGGGCGCGCTGCTTCCGGCGCGATCCGCGCATGCGTGTCGTCAACGAGGATCATGTAGCCCGGCGTCTTGTGAAGTTTTTTCAGGCGCAGTTCAAAACTCAACCTGCCTCCGCTCCCGCGAACTTCAAGCACGACTTCCGTTCGATTTTCCGACAGTTGATCAAGGCCTGACCGCAAATCAATCTCGTTGAAATAGTCGAATATGGACGCGCTCAGTCGGGGCACATGAACCTGGCCCAGGACATCGGCAGCCTGACCGTCATAAAGCATGATCTGGTTCGTCGGACTGACAAGGATGATCGCAACCGGTATCTCGGTGAGCAGAAGCGCAAGATGCGCTTTTTCAGCCATCAGACGTGAAGTCTCGGCAGCAACAATCTGATCGGCGCCATCAGAGACTTTCGAAAGATGTCCGGTCACGGCGTGAACGGCGGGGGCCAGATCGCCAAGGAAGCGCGCCTTGTGCATGTCTATCGAAGACTTGACATCTGCATGGGCACACGCGCGGACGTTCGATGCGATATGCTCAATCGGACGAGCAACATACTCATCGAAAAAACGCCAGACACCAGTGGAGACAGCGAGTAGCCCAAAGAACGACAGAACACCCGCAAACAGGAAGCCGGCCGCGTGCCCTTCCTCAGCTGCTCGCAAAAACCCGATATAAAGGGCGACGGCAACCAGGGTGGAACTGGCAACAGCAGCAGAAAAAAACGTTAGGAAGATGCGCATCCTCAAGCTGATTGACATCAACATCATCCACCTCCACAGATCGTGGAAACAACTGGGTCACCCGAAGGGACGGCGACCCACTCGACCCCGGAGACGACACCATCACTTTCAAACGAGATCCCGTCGGTTAGAGCAGCACGCTTCAAGCCTGGGCAATCCGTCAGAACGGGCACTTTACTGACCGGAGACCAGCGTCCGAAAAAATAGACCTCGGCCAGTTTGACGCCAGGTTGTTGAGGATGTGAGCGAACGGTCGCCATGTCGACCGCGACAAAGCGCTCCACAAACGGCCACACATACGTCCAGGGCCGATAAAATGCCTTGCTTTCGATCGTTTGCGCAATCACCACGTCTTCGGGTAGTGCATCCCTGGTGCGGGAAAACCAACTGTATTCGTTCGAAATAATGACCGTAAGCATCGCCATTCCGGCAACGACCGGGGTAGCCCAGCGCGGCAGCCGTCCTCCCAGCACCCTGTTGACCAACATCACGGCACCGGCTCCTGCAAGGCCCGCAACAAAAGTGGCAATCAGTTCGACGAACATTGTTTTCCTCCAAATCGGACACTTCGGCAGTCTGCTAGCCGGCTGCGTCCGAAGAGTTTTGCCTATGTCAGCATTCCACGCCCATGACCGATCGCTGATTGCATGGTCTTGACCACCACAAAGGCGTCTCGCAGGTGACTGCGCTCAAAATCCGACAACATGGATGGTTGCAGAAAATTGTCAGGCTGGCCTCCCTGCTTCACCAACCCGGCCTGATGCAGCAATCGGGTCTCGGCAATCAGGTCGTAGGCGTCCAGCAGGTCCCCGGCACCGGACTGACTGAGCTGCCCGATCTCACGTGCCTCAACCAGACGAGCCCTCGTGTTGACCGAACCGATCTGCCCTTGCAGCGCATAAATCCGCGCGAGATCGACGACCGGCACGACACCATTGAGCTTCATGTCCAGCGCATTCTTGTTCTCACCTGAGCGGATTGTGGCCAGCCCTCGCAGAAGATTCAAAGGTGGTGTGTGTTTGAGCGAGTTGCTGATCATGTGCGCAACAAAAATCGAATTTTCGCTCGCTGCTTTCAAAGTTGCGTCCTGGGTGTTCTCAAAAAGCGCTTTTTGCCCGCCAATCGGCCGAAGGTCGAACATAACGGAGCTCAGCATTTGCGCTTCCGGATCAGGCTTGCGGATCCAACCTTCAAAATACCCTTTCCAGACATCTACCGGCTGGCACCAGCGCGGGTTTGTCGCCATCATGTCGCCGGGACAGTAGACATAACCGCAGGTATTCAATCCATCGCAGACGAATTTTGCCAAGTCCGCAAAATACCCTTCCCGATCGGAAACTCTGACACTGTTGTCCAAAAACAGGCAATTGTCCTGATCACTTACACCGGTTTGCTCTTGCCGCCCCTGTGAACCACAGGCGAGCCACAGATATGGTACTGGCGGTGGACCCAGTTTCTCTTCTGCAAGCGCCAGAAGACGGCGCGTCGCCGTGTCGGCAATGTCGGTGATCAGTCTGGTTACGACTTCATGTCTGCTCCCACCGGCCACAAGCTGAACCAATAGTCTGGGAATGCCTGCAGTTGCCTTGGCCATCTCTTCCGAGGAACTTGCAATCGCGATTTCGCGCACCAAATTTCCGGAACTGACCGCCTGAAACCGGGTCAGATCCGTCTGCGTGACAATCCCGACAAGACGTTTACCTTCAATAATCGGTATGTGGCCCACGCGACGTTCCATCATCAGATGTAGAATGTCCGAACCAATGGCCGAGGGCGCAAGCGTGATCGGATTGGCCGTCATGATGTCGGCCACGGTTGTCTCGACCGGCAGGCCTTCCGCCAGAATTTTACCTGACAGGTCCCGAGTGGTCACAATCCCCTTCAGTGCGCCATCGGCACCGGTCACGCAAAGCGAAGACATACGCCGGTCCCGCATCGTCCGCGCCGCATTTTGCACCGTCGTTTCAGGCAAGCAGGTGACAGGTTTCGAAGCCATCAGCGTCGCTGCACGACTTGTCACCAGACTGTTTTCGTCTGTCTGCGATCTCCGTGCACGGTCAAAGAAACGGGAAAACGACTTGTTCTCGGCAATGAGACCGTGAAACACCACAGGTGGGAGCACCAGCAGGACGGAATCTTCATCAACCTTGGCGGACGTGACGGCAATTCCTTCACGCATCAGCCCGCGTTCGCCAAACGAGTTCCTCGGTCTTAAGTGACTGACGAGGACATTGTTTTCATCCCGCACCTCGACAGCACCTTCATGGATAAGAAATAATCCGGGTAACCGGTCGCCTAACTCATAGACATCGGAACCGGCATCCATGTTCCAGACCTCGAACTGCCCGGTAAGTGTTTCCAGCCGTTCCTGCGAAAGCGAGTCATAAGGGTGCACTGACTTGAGAAAGTGCAGGATCTGATCTGGTGTCAGGGACATCACACAAGCCTTGAAAGAACAAAATGTCCCGTCCGATGTTTACCGGACAGGACAGGATCAATAAGAGGTCGGGAGGCCGCATTACGGCCCCCCGTTAAGCGTCAGTGATCCTGAGCCACGCCGGCACCACGCGGGATGCGAACGCTTGCAACCAGGTCCTTGATCGCCTGCGGGGTTTCCTTGGTCATACCCGCAACAATATAGGCAACCGTGAAGTTGATCGCAGCTCCTATTGCACCGAACGAGGTCGACTTGACCGGACCGAGCAGCGGATCGGCATCGGTAAAGCTGTTCGTTCCCGGGATGAAGAACCACCCCTTATGCAGGAAGATGTAAACCAGCGTCACGACCAGACCGGCCAGCATTCCGGCAACCGCACCAGTGTTGTTGATGCGGGTCGAGAAGATCCCCATCATCAGCGCCGGGAAGATCGAGGCTGCCGCAAGACCGAAGGCCAGGGCCACGGTTTGCGCGGCAAATCCGGGTGGATTCAGTCCCAGATATGTTGCCACCATAATGGCAACCGCCATGGCAATTCGCGCTGATAGCAACTCCCCGCGCTCCGAAATCCCCGGATTGATGGCCCCCTTGATCAGATCATGACTGACCGCCGACGAAATGGCCAGGAGCAGACCCGCGGCCGTCGATAGTGCCGCCGCCAGACCACCGGCTGCCACCAGACCAATCACCCAGCTGGGCAGGTTGGCGATTTCCGGATTGGCCAGAACCAGAATATCCCGGTTGAACTTGGTCAACTCGTTGCCGACCCAGCCTTTTTCCTCGGCAACAGCCTGCATGTCGGCGTTTTTGTCGTTGTAGTACTGGATCTTGCCGTCATGGTTCTTGTCTTCCCAGTTCAGAAGCCCGGTTTTCTGCCAGGTTTCCATCCAGTCGTAACGCTTGTCGTTATCGATCTGCTCAAGGGTGACAGCCCCATTATTGATACCGCCGTTCGGCCACATCATTTCGGTGATGTTCAGACGCGCCATGGCGCCGACAGCAGGCGCCGTCAGGTAGAGAAGTGCGATGAATACCAACGCCCAACCGGCAGACCAGCGCGCATCGGAAACTTTAGGCACTGTGAAAAAGCGCATGATCACATGAGGCAGGCCGGCAGTACCGATCATCAGCGACAAGGTGAAAAGCACCATATTGAAAGTGTCTGAATGATGCGCTGTATAGGAATTGAAACCAAGCTCAGTCACGACCTGATTCAGCTTTGCAAGCAGCGGCTCACCACTTGCGACATCGTTACCGAACAGTCCGAGGGCCGGAATGGCATTCCCCGTGAGCTGAAGCGAGATGAAGATTGCCGGGATGGTGTAAGCGGTGATCAACACGACATATTGTGCGACCTGGGTGTAGGTCACCCCCTTCATGCCACCAAAAACGGCATAGGCGAACACCACACACGCACCAATGAGCAAACCGGCTGTATTGCTGACCTCAAGGAAGCGGCCAAAGGCAACGCCGACACCTGTCATCTGACCAATCACATAGGTGGTCGATGCAACGATCAGACAGACAACCGCAACAATGCGGGCGGTCTGACTGTAAAAACGGTCGCCGATAAACTCCGACACAGTGAACTTGCCGAATTTGCGCAGGTAAGGGGCCAGCAGCAAGGCCAGCAGCACGTACCCGCCGGTCCAGCCCATCAGGAACGAACTGTTGTCGTAGCCTGTGAACGCAATCAAGCCAGCCATGGAGATAAACGACGCTGCAGACATCCAGTCGGCGGCAGTTGCCATCCCGTTGGTGACCGGGTGCACACCGCGTCCGGCGGCATAGAATTCAGACGTTGAGCCGGCACGGGCCCAGATTGCAATGCCGATATAGAGCGCAAACGAGCCGCCCACAAACAGCAGATTGATAGTAAACTGATCCATCTGTCCCCGAAGTCCCTATTCTTCGTCCACACCGTGTTCGCGATCGAGTCTGTTCATCCGCCATGCGTAAAAGAAGATGATTGCCAGAAAGACCAGGATCGATCCCTGCTGGGCAAACCAGAAGCCAAGATCGGTGCCGCCAACGGCGATGCCGCTCAACATCGGGCGCAGCAGGATGCCAAACCCGAAGGAGACCAGCGCCCAGATGATGAGGCTGACCACAATGATGCGCATATTGGCGGACCAATAGGCGTTATTGTTTGAATTGTCGGACATGTTGGCTCCTCCACTTAGTCCGGGTTTATCCTGAAAAGCCGCGCTCAACCGCTGCTTCGGATCCAATCTTCAACAGCCACCCGTCTGGCCGTTCCATTCAGGCCCGCGGCTGTCAGCCGATGCCTTGCCCTTCGTTGACGCGCCGCAACAAAGCCACCCCTCCAGACGGCTGCATCACGCTATGTTCAACGCAACTGAGAATGAGAACCCCCAATCGAATGCTGCCCGCCTGTGCTGTGAAGTCAGATCGACGCGGTCCATGTTTGCCATGTTCAATGTCATTGCCGGGTTTGACGGTCGGCAAGTCAATGAGTTCCGCTACGAAATTTCCACTGCCCACAAAACGTAAAACGGGAAGAGACCGGAGATCATCTCAACTGTGACGCGGACATTACCAACAGATTAAACATATTCAAGACTACTATTGAACTAATATACTTAGGTATTATCATACCATTGTATGCAATACTTAAGTATGGGAGTAGCAAAGTGTATTAATACTTAGGTCTAAGAAATCATGCACCCATGAGGGTATTGACAAGAATATGCATCTGTTACATACGCTGGCCATGAACCTGACGCTATGCACTCCAGTTAAAAACTTAAGTGCTACGACAGCTGCAAAATTAATCTATATAACTGAATAAACTAGGATTTTCGTTCTTCGCGTCGAGTTTTAAGAGCAATCTTGGAGAAAACCCGTCATGCAGGGTCAACGAATTATCGCCACTGGCGCTTCGCCGTGCTGGTGCTAATAATTGGCTGTAGGGCCATTCCATGGCGCAATACTTTTAAAGTAGATTTTTCTAAACGTCGTTTTTAGAAATCATGCCTGAGAGCAACTCAAATCGTGCAAGCGCCGGGATCGCGAAAAACCCATCCCGACGCTTTTTTTCGTTCAGCTTCCTGGCGCCTTGTAGACGCTGGCAATTGCTCCCGCTTTCTTTTGCATTGCGGTAAATTCGTCGGAAGTGAAGGCCTGAACGGTCTTTAGGTTGGAAATCGCGCCACTGGCTCCGGTCGCCAGCAAACCCGCCAGGAGGTTCGTAACATCATCTACCGTAACCGTGACGGTAAAGTCGGTTTTACCCGTGGTCAGAAGATAGCTTTCCAACCGCCCTCCTGCCGCTTCCACGACGGCCCGAACGGTTCCTTCGCGATCCCCCGGATTTGCGACCATGGCTTTCATGGCAACTGCGGTGTAACTTCCCGAAACAATAAATCTTGGCATAAAATCCTCCCTCAGGGGTCAGATCGGACCGTCTCAAGCACCAATTGCCTGAAACTCAACCAAACTTACCCTACGTAAGATTATGCGTGAATCGACAGGAATACTACTCCCCATCTGTAATGACATGCGTTCAACCGACCCCACGACCAGACATCAGGTACACAGGAAATTGAATCCTTTAGAGGCGCAATTCGGGAGAATTGATGAACCGGGAACCAAATTGGTTGTGAACAATCGTCATTTTAAATCTGCCCTTTTGAGGAATAGACAAACAACCACGGAAACTGGCAAACAGGCACGTGAGCGAGTTTGCCCTTCAACCATGTATCCATCCGGAACATTAGAAATGTCAGGATATTCCGATGATCAAAGTCCTTGGACGCGCCAACTCCGTAAACGTCCAAAAGGTGATGTGGTGCGCAGCTGAACTCGGTCTCGACGTTGAAAGGTCCGATATCGGCGGTGCCTTTGGTGGCAATGACGCGGCGGATTATCTCCTGAAGAACCCCAACGGCAGGGTTCCGACCCTTGTAGACGGCAACTATGTCCTTTGGGAATCGAACGCGATTGTCCGGTATCTCTGTGACAAGTATGGCTCATCCCCTTGGATGCCCGGTACAGCGGAAAGTCGTGGACATGCCAATCAGTGGATGGATTGGTATCTCGCTGAGCTACATCCCCCCATGACAACACTATTCTGGCAACTTGTCCGTACCTCACCCTCCAATCGGGACGTTGCTGCTATCGAGAGTGCAATTGAAAAGTGTTCAGCTCTTTGGCAAGTGCTCGATAATCACCTAAGCTCCCGCCCCTACCTTCTGGGTGACCAGTTGAGCATGGCTGATATCCCCGTTGGTTGTTCTGCTTATCGCTGGCATTGCATGGAGTTTCCTCGTCCCGACCTGCCAAGTCTCAGAACCTGGTGGACACGCCTGACCGAACGGCCGTCATACAAGTCGGGTGTCATGGTGCCCATTACCTGAGGTCGACCTGTGAATTCGGACAAAACCACCTTAAGCTGATTTGCATCGATATTGTGTTGCAAACAATGAAAACCTGACGATTTCCAGCAAGTTAGCGCCTCGCGTCTAAACAACTCCACTCCTACTCTCGCCACCAATTTTATAGGTAAGCGACCTAATCCCCATCGGCGACACCTTCGGCTCGTGCCCGGGCACGACGAGAGCGATACGCCGGCAAGACCACGAGCAGCACCGCCAATACCAGCAGAGCCAGGGTCATCGGTCGCTCCCAGACGAAACCCACTCCGTCATAGAGCTGCATTGCGCGGGAAAAGTTGTTTTCGAGCAACGGCCCCAGAATGAAGCCGATCAGCAACGGCGCCAGCGGGTAATCCGCGAACCGGAACAGCGTTGCACAAATGCCGAATCCGACCAGAAGCAGGAGTTCTGTCGCATTGTTCTGTCCGATGTAAGCTCCCATCAACGTAAAGAACAGGATAAACGGGATGAGATAGTTGCGCGGAACAGCCAGAACCTTTGCAATGTATGGAATCAGCGGCAGGTTCAGGATCAGCAACACCAGGTTGCCCAGATACATGGATATGATCACTGCCCAGAAAATCTGCGGCTCATCGATCATCAGGCGTGGACCTGGACTGACATTGAGGGCAATCAGCGCACCGAGCAAAATGGCTGTGGTACCCGACCCGGGAATGCCGAGGGTGAGCAGCGGAACAAAGGACCCGGTGCACGCGGCGTTGTTGGCACTTTCCGGAGCTGCAATTCCCTTGACCGATCCTTTTCCGAATTGCTCCTGCTCTTCTTTCGAGGCGATGTTACGTTCAACCGCATATCCCAGAAACGAGGCGATCGTTGCTCCGGCACCGGGAAGAACACCAATAAAGAAACCCTGGATCGACTGACGACCGATCACCGGTGTGATACGCAGCGCTTCGTCCCTGGTGATGCGCAGGTTCTTGATCTTTCCTCCTTCTCCACCATCTCCGGTGTTGGACCTATCAGGATTGAGAACAAGAAAGATTGCCTCCGGCAAGGCAAACATTGCCATTGCCAGGGTGATAAAGCCGAAGCCCGACTGAAGGTCCATGATGCCCATCGTGAAACGGGGCGCGTTGAAAAGCACTCCCTCCCCGACGGTGGCCATCATTAATCCAAGGAATGTCATGAGGAGAGCTTTTCCGACCTGTCCAGTTCCGGCGAATGCAGCAATGGCCGACAGCCCAACAACCATCAACGCAAAATATTCCGACGAGTGAAACAGCAAGGCAACCGATGCGAGGGCTGGGGCAAAGACCATCAGCAGAATCGCACCAATGGTACCGCCCGCGAACGACGCGATGGCCGCGACGGTCAACGCCTTGCCGGCCTGACCTTTGCGCGCCAACGGGTATCCGTCGAAAGACGTCGCGACTGTTGACGCGACACCCGGCGCGTTGATGAGGATTGAAGAAGTCGACCCGCCAAAAACCGCGCCATAATAAACACCTGCCAACAGGATCAGTGCGGCTGACGGATCGCCGATCGTGATCGCGACAGGGATCATGATGGCGATGATCGACATGGGACCAAGCCCCGGAAGCATACCGATAAACGTACCGATCAGGCATCCGCCGACCACCATCATGATGTTTGTAAAGGTAAAGGCCGTCGCGAGGCCCGTCAGAAGTCCTTCGAGCATCTCAACCTCCACTTACGAATAACGGGAACGGACTTAGAAAGATCCCAAGCACCACGTCCACCAGATACCAGACCGTACCGGCGGCAATTGCCGCAACAACAATCATCACGACATAACGACGTTCACCGAGAATGAAGCTTCCACCCGCCAGAAACAGGAACGTCGCCGCCAGGAAACCAAGTGGGCGCAAAAGCAGTGCATAAGCAACCATCGCTGCAAGAAGAATGACCGCCTGACCGACCTTGTATTCATGAAGCCGAGACAGATTGATATCGGCGGCATCCGGCTTGCTGGGAGATTTTTCCAGGCCAAGCAGGATACTGAGTGACAGCAGAACCCCACCAACAGCCAGGACTTTCGGAAAACTCGACGGCCATATTGGACTGCGTTTCATGATAGGTGGCAAAAGCGCATCCATGGTGAAGTAGGCTGCGTAGCCATAGGCCAGGCAGATCAGCAAGATGACCAAAGCCAACCAACGATCGAGCGCCATCGTCCTCCCCTTCTGTTATTTGGTCAGTGATGCGTTCGGGAACCCCCGAACGCATTTTTCAGTCAGCAGATCGGGAAGGTCTTCATAGGAAGCCCAACTTTTTCATGAGATCGCCGATCACCTGTTCCTGCCCCTCCAGGAACGAACGGAAATCATCACCCGGGTTATGGATGTTCACCCAACCATTGCGCGCCCGGACTTCCTCCCATTCATCGGTCTCATACATCTGAGCAATCGCAGCCTGATAGGCTGCCAGCTTGTCGGCCGGAAGCCCCGGTGCGGCAAAGAAACCTCGCCAGTTGACGAAGGTCGTGTCGTTGCCTTGCTCCACCATTGTCGGCGCTTCTGCGAACGCATCCACGCGCTCGGGTGCGGTCACACCGATAATGCGAACTTCCCCTGCTTTGGCGAGCTCGACAGCTTCCGAGAAACCGGTTGAAACTGCCTGAACCTCTCCTGAGAGCAGACCGGCCATGGTCTTGCTGCCACCGTCATAAGGAACGTATTTCATTGCGACCGGATCCGCGCCGGCTGCCTGGAAAACCATGGCCGCGACCAAGTGATCCATGCCTCCTGGAACGGACCCGCCACCAATCGCGGTACCCGCCGGATCAGCGTTAAAAGCATCAATAAGGCCATTAAGGTCCTTGATATCGCCATTGGCTGAAACTACGAGAGCAGCGTAATCGCCGATCGTGCCGGCAACCAGGGTCAGGTCGCGAAAGTTTTGCGGGAACACACCGGTCAGTGAACGGATCACGATCGGTGTCGAGTTGACCATAAGCGTGCCATGATTGCTTTCAGCGTTTTCGATCAGATACCCAATGGCCTTTCCACCACCTCCACCTGACATGTTTTCATAAGACGCAGAGCCCACGAGACCGGCTTTGGTCAACGCTTCACCGGTTCCGCGTGCTGTACCGTCCCAGCCACCTCCTGCACCGCCCGGGATCAGAAAATGAATACTGTCCATAACCTGTTCCGCCGTGGCCATTGCTGGTGCACCAACGACAAGTGCCATGGCCATCGCCGCAGAAAAAGCCCGACGGGTTAGTTTGTTATACGCCATTTGATCCTCCCAAATTGTTGGCGTTGATTTGCTCACGATGTGAGCGGTTCGTTCGCGACAAGGACCCCGTCCCCGTCGCAGTAAACGAAATTTCCAGGTTCAAAAAAGACGCCGCCAAAAGCCACGGGTACATCAATGGCCCCGCTTCCGGTCTTGCCTGACCGGATCGGACTCGTCGCAAGAGCTTTGACACCAATGTCGAGGTCGGCCAGCAAATGGCAGTCCCGAACTGCTCCATTAATAATGATCCCGGCCCAGCCGTTTCCAATCAGCCTTTCAGCCATCATGTCTCCCAGCAAGGCGGTGCGGATCGAACCGCCTCCATCCAGTACGATGACACCCGCATCACCTGCGGAGGAAAACAACGTTTCCTGCACCAGCCTGGTATCCTCGACCATCACGGCGGTGCGAATTTTTCCGCAAAATTTGCGCTTTGCACCAAAATCACGAAACGGCAGATTGACGAACTGCACCTTTCCGGGATGAGCGTCGTTCAGGTCCGACGTCGTGAAGCTGTTTGTTGACGAACTCAATTTCCTTCCTCCAGGAATTCACCGGGAAAAAGAACAGCCCCTTCCATGATCCGCCGCTGTGTCCGATAGGTTCCGGCCGTTACGGCCTCCGGTCCATTGGGTCCTGTGCGAACTTCCGCCGTGACATTCAAAACTCCGGAGGGTGTTCCGATCTTCAGGTCAGTTGTTTCTGGATTTGAGATCTGTTGAACAAGCGAGCCCGGCACCTGCGCTGCCACGGCGGCACACATGCCGCCCGTCAATGTGATTGCGCGGTGAAACTTCCCCATGGAGACCAGGCGCACATTCAAATCATGCGTCTCGAGTGCATGGAATTCGCCATCCAGGGAGGTAAATGACCGCGCCTCCCCGAGAATGGCGACCTTGGGTGTCGAACGTTCGGCTTTGTCCGAAGAGCCAGCCAATCCCATCGCGACTGAGCCGGCACAACGGATCTTCTCGACCTGCTCCATGAAATCTTTTTCGTTGTCCAGACTGTCCGGCAATTCTATTGCCGATTTTCCAAGATCCGCTGCTCGGACAAACACGACAGCGTTGGCGGCGTCGATTAGTGAGGCCTCGACGATTCCAATCCCGCCAACATGCAATTCATCCACTGCATTGCCGCTCGGCAGCAGTCTTCCGGTCGCCGCACCACCCGGTGACAGGAAGTCAAGCA
>NZ_JAILWL010000070.1 GCF_025698965.1 Roseibium sp. | reverse complement strand
CGCCGTTTCATGCGGAAACGGACTGGCTATCGTCGACGCAACCGATGTTCAAAGGATCAAGATAGACGGAACGATCCTCGAGAAAATCGATGGTCATTACATCATGCGGAATTGCGATGGAGCCTGGCGCTTGACCGTTGCTAGTCTTTGCGTCAATGGCTGGCGTACTGCGTAGGCCTTCAACGGTCTGATTTATCGAGGTCAGAAGGCGGTTTTTTCCGCAGATTCACAGCAATCGATAGGCACGTTTTGTGTGTTGTGGAGATACATGCTCATTTACCGGTTGGCAGCCAACCGAAACGCGGCCTCGTCATCGGAGCCGCGCTGGTCGAAGGCGTCTGGCTGACCGGAAAGACTATTCAATTCGCTTGCCAGGTCTTCAGGTTGCGCTCGATGAAGTTTTCGACGGATGTTGGTATTTTTCCGGTAATCGCATGAACGCTATCCGTTACCTGATTTTCTGAACCGCCCGCGATGGCGGTATCCATCGCTGCAAGTGTTTCTGCATACGCTTCCGGCAATCCCATGGACCTAAATCGCGCTGCGACACCCTCGGGCGTAAGTCGGTGATGTTTTATCTTTCGGCCGAGATGTTTGGTAAGGGCTTCGGCCACATCGCCATATGTGATCGCATCGGGGCCGGTGAGAATGTGATCGGTGTTGTCTACCGAAGGGGCTGCGAGAAGAGTTGCCGCACAGTTTGCTATATCTTCGGCATCGATAAATCCGACACGCCCGTCTTCCGTTGCCGAGAACAGAGAGGCCTCATTCCGAATTGGATCAAGATGCTGTCCTTCGGAAAAGTTCTGCATGAACCAGGAGGGTCTCAAAACGCTCCATTCCTGCGCATTTTGCCGCAGCCAGGCATGTACCGCACCCATCATCGGTCCGTTTTCATCCAGCGATGAGGCGCTGAGAAGCACAAATCTGGAGACACCTGCCTTGATGGCTGCCTCCAGAGCGGGCTTCATCGCTCCGATCGTGTCGAAGTCATCGGTCGGTGCCACGAGATATATCGCCCGAACATCGTTAAAGGCAGCCTCGAAGGTCGAGTGGTCTTTCCAGTCAAAACGCACGGTGCTGCTCGACTTCGGATTTCGGCTGGCAATTCGGGTGGAGTATCCGCGTTTCTTAAGCCGTTCGACAACACGACGGCCTGTTTTGCCGGTGCCGCCGGTTACAAGAATGTTCTCAGACATCGCTGAAGTCCTTGAATGTGGATTTGAGGGTCTCGACGCCGCCGACGGCATCCAGAAGAACCAATGGGTTCCAGTAGTCGCGATACCGGACAATCCGGCCATCTTGGACGGTCACGACGGACACATAATCCTGGTCGTACCGCCTGCCTGTCTTTGAGCCGCTGGCCTTGCAAGAAAACTCCAGAGTGAATGTTTTGCCATCCTTCGAGGGATGAACAACGGCGGCCTTCATGCTTTCGAAGGAGATCATCGCCCCGGCCGCTTGAAGGTAAGAGGTCAAGGTCTCCCGCCCTCGGATTTCCGTTACCGCGCCTTTGGGTGCGAAGGGAAACTGAAAGACGACATCGTCGGAACACATTGCGAGAAAGTCATCACCTGCGTCTGCATCAATTGCATTGCCGAGCGCCTGACGAAGCATGGCGCCGAAGCTCGGGATCGTGTTGTATTCAGTCATGTCAACCTCCTGAAATCCTGAGTGTTGGCCCTGGTTCATTTCGTGCAGGGCAATGAAACGGTGCCGATATCGCTCTACTTGCCGGAGCTGAGCTGCATCGCGACCACACCTGCAATGACAAGCAAGGCCCCGATAAAACGCGCGGGTTCGACGGTGCGTTGTGAAAAACCGAGCAGGCCGTAGTGATCCAGAACCAGCGCCATGAGCATCTGACCTGCGACGACGGACGCAATGAAACTTGCAGCACCAAGACGTGGCGCGAGCAACATGGCCGAGATTACATATGTGACCCCCACCAAACCGCTGAGCCACGCCCACACAGGCGTTGTCGAAAACGATGTCCAGGTCGGCAGAGTGGGCCGGAACAGGATCAAAAATGCGCATAGGCACAAAAAGGAAATTCCGAACGAGACGACCGTTGCCCAAATCGGATGTCCCATGGTGCGGCTCAAGCTGGCATTCATCGCCGCGTGGACCGGGATGAAGGCACCGCAGATGATTGCGGAGAGCAGAAGCGGAGAAGCCGTGAACATTCGATCAGCCTTTGGCACTGTAGCGCAAAATGAACTGTTGCATGCCATCACATTCGATGGCATTAACGACGGAACGATACCGTTCCAACGATATAAGTGAAGTAACGATGAAACGCAAGCGTTCCGACGAAGAAAACGAGAAAAAATCTCCACGCAAATTAGCCGGGGCAGCGGTTTTGCAGGCGTCTGTAACCGCGGCCTTGTATCGGGCCTTGTTTGAAGAATGGGCTGAATCCGGCTACGCGGCGCTACGGATGGAGCGAATTGCAGCAAGGGCGGGGGTTGGCAAGGCAGCGCTCTACAGGCGCTGGAAATCAAAACGGGACTTTGTCTATGAGGCCGTGGAACGGACAGCGACGGCAATAACTCCGTTTCCGAATACCGGATCACTGGCTGAAGACGTTCTTGCCATCACCAGGTCTTTTGCCATCGTTCTGAGGCATCCGCTCGTTCGGCGAATTCTGCCGGATCTCCACGCGGAACGGGCCCGCTCAGATGAGTTGGACGAACTGGTTGTTCGAGTAGGCCAAGATCGCCGTTCTCAGGGGCTTGCATTGATAGAGCGCGCAGTTGAACGCGGCGAACTTTCCAAGGCGACCGATCGGGAGATGGCGTTGGATTTTCTGATCGCGCCGCTTTACTGGGCAATCATTGTACAGCGCCGCAAGCTGAACGCGAAGGAGATCGACGGGATTGCGGCAACCGTGACGATTTCCATTCGGAACATGACCCGATAGGCAAAGGTCCAGTGCTCGTCTCCTGAGGGTTTGGACTTGCGTTCGGCCTTCCATCACATAGTACTGAGTTGCCACCATGTTGAACAATTTGTGATAATTCGCCGTTGCCATCTGTGAGCTGGCAACATAAAAAGGGCGTCGCATTAAGAGTTGGGGCGACGCCCAACGCCAACCTGCTGCTCCGAGCAAGGTGGCGCTCCTTAAGGAGAATGTGGCCGAACCGGCAACCAAGCGGATCTCGCCACAAGCGTCGTTTCAGCAAGAAGGATCGACGCACGTGCCAATTAAAGTTTCTGACAATCTTCCTGCTCGACGCTCTCTTGAATCGGAGGGAGTTATTGTTATGCGTGAGGCTGAAGCTGTCCGGCAGGACATCCGGCCCTTGCGCATTGGTTTGCTCAACCTGATGCCGAACAAGATCAAGACGGAAACACAGATTGCCCGCTTGTTGGGGGCGACCCCTTTGCAAATCGAACTCACGCTCGTGCGGATGACGGATCATGTTCCGCAAAACACACCGGCGGAACATATGGAAGCCTTTTACAGGCCTTGGGCGGACATACGTGACGAGCGGTTTGACGGTTTCATCGTCACCGGGGCGCCAGTGGAAAAACGTCCGTTTCTGGAGGTGCGGTATTGGCCTGAACTGGCTGAGGTATTTGACTGGACGCAGACCCACGTCCATCGGTGTTTCATGATCTGCTGGGCCGCGCAGGCAGCCGTTCATCATTTTCACGATGTACCGAAACATCTGCTGCCTGAAAAACGGTTTGGGGTTTACAAACACCGAAACCTGGCTCCGACGTCGCCTTATCTTCGTGGGTTCTGTGATGAGTTTGAAGTGCCGGTGTCCCGCTGGACCGAAAACCGGCACGAGGACATTCCGGCAGAAAGCGGTTTGCGGATCCTGGCAGAAAACGAAGAGAGCGGATTGTGTCTTCTGGAAGACCCGCACCGCCGTACGCTGCTGATGTTCAATCACCTGGAATATGACACCGAAACTCTTGGCGAAGAGTTTGTTCGAGATGGCGGTGGCAGGCTGCCGCTAAACTATTTCCCGGACGACAATCCGGCCTTGCCCCCGGAAAACAAATGGCGTGGTCACGCCCATCTCCTTTTTGGGAACTGGATCAATGACATTTACCAGACGACGCCGTTTGACGTGAATGAAATTGGGCAGGTCGCAGCCGTTGCAAATGGAACAACGGCGGAAGTTGGCGCGTAATCGCGCCATACCATAGTGGCCCGGGCAGGCGTTGCTGACCCTGCAACAGTTTCACTCCGCAGCCGTTTCGTGCGACGACCCGCAGCAGGCGTGACCATAGTGTTTTTCACGTGACATCTTGCCGATGCCTGGGTTGAAACTGTTGGTCGGGTCGAGTGATGTGTAGTGATCTGCCAGCGCGGGCTTGGCCTTGTAGATGTGACCGACATTGTGTTCGGCAGGATACTCGGCGCCCCGCTGATCCAATAATTCCAGCATTGCAGTTTTCAGGGCCTTGGGATCGCATCCCTTTTTCACGACATAGTCCTGATGCAGCACATGGCACAGAAAATGGCCATAGTAGAGTTTGACTGCGATCTGCTCTTCGATCTCCGGCGGTAGCTTTTCGAACCAGTCCTCATCGTTGCGACGCAGGGCAATGTCGAGCGCAAGGATACCTTCGCTGTCTTTTGTATGAACCGCACCGTAGCGCACGGCGGCACCTGCTGCGGCGAACCGGTGGAGCATGGCCTTGCCGGTTTCGGACGTGTCGCACAGGAACCATTGATCTGGCCCGAGAGCCTGGTTCAGGATTGTTTCGGTCTGCGTTGCCGTCGGGCCCGAAACTTTCAGGATCAAATGATGTTCGAACCGATCGCGATAATCCAGAATTCTTCGCGGCAAGGCTTCCGGTGTCAGGTGCGACAGAAACTGCATCACCCGGTCGGTCAGGTTTTTTGGCAGAAAGGGAACCTTGTTCAAACGCGCATCCAGAGCCCCCTTCAGGGCGAAGAATAGCGGTAGCCTGTCGGTTCCGAACCAGTCGATCATCAGCACCGTGTCCTTGCCGTAACGATGTGCGATGTCGAAACATTCCCGGTGGAGATATTCACCGCTAACCGGAAGTTCCGGCAATTCCGTCAAGAGGCGACGGCGCAGTGCCGTCAATTCGGTCGGATCATTGGTGCCTATGTAATAGACCTTTTCGCCTGTCTCGACCGGAAAAGTGTCAAGGCGGACGGCAAAAACGGCAACTTTTCCGGCCGATCCCGAGGTTTCATATAATCCGCGCGGATCTGCGTTGTATCGGGCAGGGCTTGCGGCATCCACGTCTCGAACCCGTTCACCGTAGTCGTCATCGGAGGCACGTCCCGCGTCGTGACTAACACTGTCGGGGTCGATTTCGCCCCGATCCAGTTTTCCCAGGATTTCCTCCGGAGATTGTCCCAGATCGATCCCGAGGTGGTTGATGAGCTCTAGCTCACCTTCCTTGTTGACCTGAGCATAAAGCGACAACTCGGTATAGACCGGGCCACGCCTGACCAGGGCACCGCCGGAATTGTTGCAAACACCGCCGATGATGGACGCGCCGATGCAGGATGATCCGATCACCGAATGCGGTTGACGGCCATAGGGCTTCAGCAATTTTTCAAGGTGGAACAGCGTGCCGCCGGGCTGGCTGACAATCTGGCGGCCATCGTCGAGAACGTGCAGATGATCAAGGCGCAGCGTCGACACAATGACCACGTCCCGGTCATAGTGCCCCTTTGGCGTTGACCCCTCGGTCAACCCGGTATTGGCCGCCTGCATGATGACGATGCAGTCCGCCACGACAATGGCCTGCAGAACCTGCCACATTTCGACCAGCGTGCCGGGGATGACGACAGCTATTGCCTCGCCTTCACCGGAACGAAAGCCCTTGCGATATCGTTCGGTCTTGCGGGCATCCGTCAGGCAGTGACGTGCGCCGACAATTTCCTTCAGGCTTTGGATCAAAACATCTTGCGTCATGTCGGGTCTCATGCCGGAATTGGGTGCAGGCCGCTACAAGCGGCCTGTTTTTATCAGTAAGCCACCGATGGAAGCCAGGTTGCAAGTGCAGGCCAAAGGAAGACCAGCGTCAAACCAAGTAGCTGCAGCAGTACAAATGGCACGATCCCCTTATAGATATCCGTCAGCTTGATGCCGTCGGGGCAAACACCCTTGAGGTAAAAGAGCGAGAAGCCGACTGGTGGTGTCAGGAATGATGTCTGTAACGTTACAGCAACAAGGATCACAAACCAGACCAGTGCCGGTTCGTCCATCGCTCCAAAGCCCGGAATATCCAGGCCGAGGCCGTTGACGATCGGGCGCATCAAGGGAAGCACGATCAGGGTGATTTCAATCCAGTCGAGCACGAAACCCAGAAGAAAGACAATCCCCAGAATGAAGATCACGGTACCGCTGGGACCGAGGCCGGTGGAGGAGACCATGCTCTCAATCAACTCGTCGCCGCCAAGCTCGCGCAACACGAAGGAAAACACCGTCGCGCCCAGAAAGATAGCAAAGATGTAGGCGGTCGTGTTGAAAGTTGCCTTGAGCACATTCCAGGTTTTCGCAAAGGTCAGTTTGCGATAGGCGAGGGCGAGAAGTGTCGCTCCGATGGCTCCAATCCCCGACGCTTCCGTAGGCGTACAGATGCCGGCAAAAATCGATCCGAGCACAGCGAAAATCAGGATGAGCGGCGGCACAAGCGCAACGAAAATATTCTTGAAGGCAGCCCAGTCCGGCATGCGCGCGTCATCGGGTGCCGGTGCGGATTTGGGGCTGAGCAGGGCAAGGCTGAAGATATAGAGCAGATAGATTGCGCCAAGCAGCATGCCCGGGATCGCGGCCGCCATGAACAGGTCACCAACCGACAGGGCCATCTGGTCCGCCATGATCACCAGCATGATGGAGGGCGGTATGAGTATGCCGAGTGTACCTGAAGCGGCAACCACGCCGGTTGACAGCGTCTTGGAGTACCGGTGTTGCATCATGGCGGGAAGGGACAGGACGCCGAGCAGCACCACAGAAGCGCCGACGATCCCTGTGGACGCCGCGAGGATGATGCCGATCAGTGTCACCGTGATGGCAAGTCCACCGCGCACGGTGCCGAACAGCCGGGTCATCGAGGTCATCAGCCGCTCTGCAACACCGCTTTCGTCCAGCATAAGTCCCATGAAAATGAACATCGGCAGGGCAACAAGGACAGCGTTCGACATGACGGCATAAACACGGTTCACCACCGCGCCGAGCGTCAGGTAGTCGAGCCCGGTAAATGTGTCCTCCAGTCCTGTCCAGGCCATGTTCCCCATGTCGAACTGATAGGCGAGCCCACAGAAGATCATGCCGGTGCCGGCCAGGGTCCAGGCCACAGGAAAACCGGTGAAAAGCAGGCCGACAAAGCTCATGAACATGGCAATGACAAGCATTTCCTCGGTCGTTTCAACGAGTGTTGCTAGCCCAGCCGTTACCAGTGCGAAGATGCCAATGAGAACCAGAATACGCGTGAAGCCGACACCCTGCCGTTCTACCGCTCCTGCGGTGAGCAAGGCATGAATGTCATGCAGCAGCCGCGCGAAGGCCGCGATGCCAAGAAGAACGAAGCTGATGGGAATGATCGCCTTGAAAGCCCAGCGAAATGCCAGACCGGTTGCCGACGATGAGCGTTCATCAACCCTGTAACTCTCTTGGAAATAGTCGAAGCCCTGGTCGATCATCAACCATATGAACGGTGCAAGCAGCAGCAGAATGCCGAGGATCTCGACCACCCGCTGCGCTCTGCGCGAGAGCTGCATATGCATTAGGTCGACACGCACGTGGCTATCGGTGGTCAGCGCATAGGAGACACCGGTCATGGTCACCAGGCCGTAGATATGCCACTGCAATTCATCGAGTTTGGGAAAGTTGAGATTGAAGGCGTAGCGCAGGACGACCTGAGTGACGATGGCAGCAATCAGGACGAGATTGGCCAGCATGACGACATGGCCGACGGCCCTTACGAACCGGTCGATCGCAACGGCAATCCCAAAGCGATCAGGGTCACCGTGTTCGGTGATCGCCTCGTAGGTTTCGGCAAGGTCGCCTTGATAATCCGGGTTCATCGTCATCGTGCCGGTCCTCCTCAGTACGGCCACAGCTCACCCGGTTGCGATCCTTGTTGAGACCGCTCTGGGCGCGCTGAAAATGTCGGGGCAAGAGCCGCACCGGCAAACCGGTGCGGCACGGGCTTAAGATCAGAACCGCGGTAGGAACGCGTTCTTCTCCCAAAGGTCGTAATTCGAGCGGAACTCGGTCAGGTCTGCATAGACTTCCGCGAAATACTCGTTGCTGGCGGCTTCTTCCGCAGCAACTTCCTCCCAGGTGTCACGGAAGAGTTGGAGCATTTCCGGGCTCCACTTGCGCAGCTCAACGCCGTTTTCTTCGACATTTCGCTTGAGTGCATCAAACTGCAGCGCTTCCCCCTCGGCAAAGCTGTCGGCCATGGAGGCCTTGCAGGCTTCCGCCAGAATATGCTGATGCTGCTCGGACGCCTCGTTCCAGACATCCTTGTTGATCAGCAGCTCAAACACCGTCGCCTGCTGATGCCAGCCGGGGAAGTAGTTGTATTTGGCCACTTTGTGAAAACCGAGCCGCTGGTCAATAGCCGGCATCGAGAATTCGGTCGCGTCAATGGCACCTTTTTCGAGGGCCGGGAATATCTCGCCGCCCGGCAACAGCGACGTTGCTACACCAAGCTTTTCCATCACCTTGCCGCCAAGGCCGAAGAAACGCATTTTCAGGCCCTTCAGGTCGTCCGCCGAGTTGATCTCTTTGGAAAACCAGCCGGAAGTTTCCGGAGCAATCACGGCGCAAGGCAGGACTTTTACGTTGTAGCCAGCCTCGTCATACATGCGTTGATACAGATCCAGACCATTCCCGTAATAAATCCATGCCATGTACTCACCGGCTTCAGGACCGAATGGGATCGCGGAAAACAATGGTGCTGCCGGGATCTTGCCCGCCCAATATCCAGCTGTGGTGTAGCCTGCATTTATTTTTCCAGACGAAACCGCATCGAGAATCTCGAACGCCGGAACCAGCTTGCCGGGTTCATAGACTTTCATCCGCAAGGTGCCACCCGACATCAGGTCGACTTCTTTTGCAACCCGCGGGATCGGGGTGCCAAGGCTCGGCAGCTCGGTTGAGAACGCGACGGGAACCTTCAGCATCAGCTTGTCGGCTGCCAGGGCGGGTTGGGTGGCAAGACCTGCGGCAAGCACGAGGCCGGTCAGAAATCGGGACATATTTTCTCCTCCAGAATGGTTGTCGACATACCGATTGAGGCGTCGAACAACGAAAACAGAGAGGTAAATAAAGTTAACCTCATGCTTCAGTCAACAATTTTATTTACCACTGATTGGGAAGGGGAGGCTTTTGTTGCTGAATGCCTAGCCGTAAGAAGCTGGGAAATTGAAAGAAAATAGCAATTTATCCGTGAAAATACTTGTTTGCGAGGTAAAGCAATATTACCACTGTGTCTGGAGGTGTGGCATGAGTGATTTGAACAATGTGTTCGAGCCCATTGCATCGGAGTCGGTTGTCGATCTGGTTGCGAACCAGATCGAGAGTCTGATCGTGCAGGGGATCCTGCCGGAAGGCGCTCGGCTTCCATCAGAGCGTGAGCTATCCGAACGGTTCGACGTGTCCAGGCCAAAGGTGCGTGATGCGCTCAAGCGCCTTGAGGACCTGGGGCTATTGCATGTGCGCCACGGCGAGGGGACTTTCGTCGCGCAGCTCTCCGGTCAGGCAATGACCCCGGCGCTGATCGATCTTTATGCCCGTCATGGTGTCGCCTTTTACGACTATCTGGAATATCGCAAGGAACAGGAAGCCTTTGCCGCCCGTCTTGCAGCTGAGCGTGCAACTTCCTCAGACCGCGCGGCAATTGAAGAGGTCGTGGAAGAACTGGAACGAGCACAGGAAAATGGTGACCTGGAAGCCTCGGAGGAGGCCGATGTCAGGTTCCACAGCATCATCGTCAATGCCAGTCACAACGCCATGCTCATTCACATGATGCGGTCCATCTACGATCTCACCCGTCGCGGTGTCTTCTATAACCGTCGATACCTGCGCACGATCGATGGCTCTGGCGAACGTCTGCTCGAACAGCATCTGCGCATTGCGTCGGCCGTGCTTGCGGGCAATCCGGCAGAGGCAGAGGCTGCTGCCCGGGATCACCTCGATTTTGTCGAAATGTCCTTCCGTGTCGGGGAAGACCGCGAACGGCGCGAAGCCTTTGCAAGGAAACGGAAAATGGCTGCAGGTTTGTAAGTACGCAGTCGCAGATATACCGTCGATTGCAAATAGTGCCGTTATTTGGGGTGTTTGGAGGACTGGGTTCCGTCAACCTGGTTGCAATCCAGCGCAGCTTGAATCTCCATCGCCATTTTCCGGAATGCCGGGTGCTGAAGGAGTGAGGCTGCGTCGAAGACGGAGACCCATTTTCGGTTTCGATGATTTTCCTCCCAGGCCACGTCAGGAAGGATGTTCGTAACTTCCATTGCGAAGACTTCGACCTGACAGCTCGCTCCCCATTTTTCATATGAAAATGTTCCAAGCGCTGGGGTTTCGACCCGGCCCTCGACGCCGGCCTCTTCCCTGGCCTCGGTCATTGCCGATGCCGCAGGGCTGAGGCCGGGTTCAACAATCCCCTTTGGAACAACCCAATGCCGTCCGCTGCTGGACCCGGTGATCAGAATTTCCGTGCCCTTATTGGTTCGGCGATAGGGAATGACTGCGGACTGCGTGTAGTAATAGGCTGGCCGCTCGCGCTGCTCCGGGCCGTCAGGAGCGGGGTAGGGGAAGTGATTGGGCAAATCTTGAGGATCAACACGCGTTACCAGGCTAATTCGGCCCTTATTCCGGGTCAGATGGAGCAGGACACCGGCTCTGAGCTCAGGTTCAGCCGTAAGGCCGAGTTCATCTAAAAGGCAGCGCATCTCCGTCGACGAACCGACAAGGAGAATTTTTCGCGCGTCCGGAAAATCAGGCAAAGTTCCTGCCGATAGCTCAGGTGACTTTTGAATGGCGCGTGCCGTCCATCCTGCCGATTTCAGCGCTTTTTGCGCAGTCACCCTGGCGCGCAGATCGAGGCTCGTCAGGACTATGTCGGGACACACTCCCATCCGTCCCATCCAGGCACCGATTTTTTGGGCCTGACGTTTGCCTTTGGTGCGCAGGGGCCGGTCCGATTTGGCGCCATCCCAGGACTTTTCACCCGCACCGGCACATAAGATCAGGAGTTCCATGACGTCTCTCCCGTAAGGCTTCTGCAAAGCGCAGGAGTGCACCTTGGCTCACCCGAATGGTAGCTTACGAGCCGAGTTCTGTCACAAGGAACGCAGCGTGTCCCCTAACTGATTTAATTCGCGGTGAAAGCCTTTGCATATCGGGTCGGCGTATCGCCGACATGACGTGTGAAGGCGGTGCTGAAAGCGCTGGTTGAGCCGTAACCGATCCTGTCTGATACTTCAGCGACACCATGGCGACCTGAGCGCAGCATGTGCTTGGCGAGTGTCATTCTCCAGTTCGACACGTAACTCATCGGAGCAACGCCGACGAGACGGTTGAACCGTGTAAAGAACGCCGATCGCGATAACCCGGCTCGCCTCGCCAAATCATGCACATTCCAGGTGTTGTCCGGTTCGGCGTGTATTGCACGCAGTGCCGGACCAATCCGGGCATCCGTCAACCCGCGCAACAGACCGGATGATGCGTCGGTATCGCTGGAGGAGCGCAGCGCTTCGATCAGCAGGACCTGCAGTAAATGCTCAACCACAACATCACAAGCCGGGCGATCTGAAAGGACCTCATCTCGCACAAGAGTGGCCAATGTCGCCAGGCGTTTCTCACCGTGCACGATGGCAATGTCAGGCAACAACGTTACCAGAAGTTCCGTATCCGGGCTGGCAAAACTGCAATGGCCAACAAGGAGCTGAACCTCTTCAGGTGAATTTGAAGAGCCGATCCGGAAAATTCCATCTTCACCGAGCTCCGGGCGGCTGATCAAGCCTTGAGGTGGCGGTGGATCGAGACTGGAGAGCGTAAAAGTCGAAACAGTTGGGATAAGTGCAAAGTCATCGGTCCTAAGCTCAACGGGAGAATTTCCACCAACACTCAAACTGGCCCGACCGGAAAGGAGCATGCAGTAGAACAATTCGTTCACATCTTCGCGGTGAACCCTGAACGGTCCTGACGCCATGGCAAGTTTTGAATAGGGAGCCATCGGGTGCAAAAGAGATATCACTTCGGAAAGTGGATCAGGCATTTCGGACTTTCGATAAAAAAGTAAGGACTTTTCATAGTAGATCGTTTCGCGTTTCAGGTCGATATCAAGGGCATTGATTGAACGGAGACTTGTCATGAAAACTGTGATGATTACTGGTTGCTCTTCAGGCTTCGGGCTCGAAACCGCCCGCTACTTTCTCAAACAGGGATGGTCGGTGGTCGCGACAATGCGCAATCCGGACACGGCGGTGCTCCCGGCTTCGGATCGTTTGCGGCTATTAAGGCTGGATGTAACCGACCAAGACAGCATTGCTCGTGCCGTAGAAGCCGCAGGACCGATCGACGCGCTTGTAAACAACGCTGGAATTGGCTGGCTATCTCCCTTTGAAGGGACTTCCGACCAGGTCATTCGCAAAATATTTGAAACCAATGTTCACGGCACATTCGAGATGATCCGGGCCGTGTTGCCGCAAATGCGGTCGAAAACTGCTGGCGTCATCGTCAATGTTTCGTCCAGTGTCACGCTGAAATCTCTCCCGCTATTGCCGGTCTACACAGCCAGCAAGGCAGCAGTGAATGCCTATACCGAGTGTCTTGCCCTAGAGCTTGCACCACTTGGTATCAGCGTGAGGTTGGTTTTGCCGGGGCAGGCGCCGGCTACGCAGTTTGGCAGCAATGCAATGGCCCTGATGGCAGGGGAGAGCGAAGCACCGGAAGACTACAGACCCTTTGTCGAAGATGTCATGAGTGCGTTCAAGGAAAATGCCGCCAAAGAGCCGACACGTCCTGAAGACGTTGTCAAAGCAGTGTGGCGCGCGGTCACCGATGCAAATTGTCCGCTTCGCCTACCTGCCGGAAGTGACGCGGAAGCACTGGCCGCCTGATCTTTACCTCACGATCGACCTTTCGGGCAGCGGTAACGAACGCTGCCCGACAGACAATGTTTCAATCCCCTTCGAAACCTTCATGAATTGAAAACACGAGTGCGCTTCTGTTGAATGTCGGCATCAACTAAGCCTGCCGGTTTTCCAAGACGAGGTCGCTTGCTTTCTCGCCAATCATGATGGCGGGTGCATTTGTATTTCCACTGACGATCTCAGGCATGATTGAACAATCCGCAACGCGCAGATTGTCGATACCGTGTACGCGCAATTTTGCGTCCACGACCGCACCGTTGCCGGTTCCCATCTTGCAGGTTCCGGTCGGGTGATAAATTGAGACGGAATTCGATCGGGCCCAGTCCAGCGTACCTTCATAATCATCAACTGAAAGATCGGCGGAGGGGCGGAATTCTTCGGAGATTTTTGTTGCCAGGGGACGATGCCACGCGATCTTGCGGGCAATATTCACCCCGTCCACCAGCGTCCGGCAGTCGGTCTCCGTGGACAGATAATTCGGCACGATCCTGACGTAACTCTTCGGGTCAGGTCCATCCAGTCTAATTTCTCCGCGGCTTTCCGGGCGCAGCTGGCAGACCGACATGGTGAAGGCGGAAAAGGGGTGAACACCTTCTCCGGGACTGTCGGCGGACCAGGGTTGAACGTGAAACTGGATATCGGGCGTTTCCATTTCAGGTCGGGTTTTCATGAAACCGGTCGCCAGACTTGCGGCCATGGTCATTGGCCCGGCCCGAAACAGTGCGTATTTCAGCGCGATGCGGGCCTGATTGTAGTAACTGCGGACTTCGTCGTTCAAGGTTGGCTCGTTACACTTGAACACCAATCGTGCCTGCAAGTGGTCCTGCAACCCTTTTCCCACCCCCGGCAGGGCGTGCACTGGTTCGATCCCGTTCTTCTTCAAATGGTTCGGGTCGCCGATACCAGACAGCATCAGAATTTGCGGTGAGTTGATGGCTCCCCCGGACAGGATCACTTCACGCCGGACCTTGAGTTCCCGCTCAGTGCCAGACCGGTCCAGGTATCGAAGTCCGGTGGCGCGCTTTCCTTCCATAACGACGCGCGTCACCATTGCCTTTGTGACGATTTGCAGGTTCTCCCGGTCCCGGATGGGTTTGAGAAAAGCGACGGCGGCACTGCATCTGCGGCCATTTCGCGTCGTCAGCTGGAAATAGCCGACACCTTCCTGCGTTTCACCATTGTAATCCGGATTGAACGGGTAACCCGCAGCCTGGGCTGCGGCGACCCAGGCGTCGCAGATCGGCCGCTGGATTCGCATATTGGAGACCGACAAGGGGCCGTCCTTGCCGTGATAGTCGTCTGCTCCGCGTTCCTGGTCTTCGCTGCGCTTGAACAGGGGAAGGACATCGTCCCAGCCCCAGCCCTGATTGCCCATCTGCCGCCAGCGCTCATAGTCTTCTTTTTGTCCGCGTACATACAGCAACCCATTGAGGGAGGAGGAGCCTCCCAGAACCTTGCCGCGCGGCCAGTCGATGGAGCGGCCGTTCAGGCCGGGGTCGGGTTCGGTGCGATAACACCAGTCGACCGAGGGATTATGCATTGTCTTGAAGTAACCGACAGGGATGTGGATCCACGGATTGGTATCGCGGCCGCCGGCCTCGAGCAGCGCCACACTGGTGCCTGGATCGGCACTCAGCCGATTGGCGATCACGCACCCGGAAGAGCCTGCACCGACAATGGCATAATCCACTTCCATGATCCCTCCCTCCATTTGTGTGAAAAAAACTCTATGCAAATTGGATGAACTATACTAGCATTTTTTGATACGAAATGTCTCATTATTTGACTTTTGGGAGGAAGGCAATGGAGATTGGTAAGAAACTGAGCGGAATTTCTCGGCGCGACCTTTTTAAGGTGGCGGGACAATATGGAATGAGTTCAACACTGCTGGCAGCCGGAGGCTTCGGGAGTGCCATGAGCCTGGCTAAACTGGCTCAAGCTGCTGAATCCACATATGAAAAACGGTTTTCGAAAGAACCTAAGCACACTCTGAAGTTCGGAGCTGCCGGTTTTAACACGCGCAATCTCCTGATCGAACGGGCAGGGGCAATCGAATTCGCGCGTGATTTGGAAGAGCGCACGGACGGCGAGATCCGTGTTGAGTTTATCGGTGACAACCAGATCTGCGGTCAGTTGAGCTGTGTGGAGAAAACACAGCAGGGTATCGTGGATATTTATGCTGCGTCGACCCAGAATTCAGCTGGTGGCGCGCCATACCTCAATGTTCTCGACTACGCCTACATGTTCCCGAGCCGGGCGGCGCAGTATCACTTTTTCTACAGTCCGGAAAGCCAGCGCATCCTGCGCGATCCATTGGAAAAACGCCATGGATTGAAGTTCCTCTTCACCCATTGTGAATTGCGCGGGCTGCAGATGGGGGCGAGTTTTGAAGACAAACCGACCGTTACCAAGCTTGAGGAGCTTTTCGGCACCAAGAACCGCGTGACGGGCACCCAGCTTGGCCGTATCGCGATGCAGCTTCTGAACCTCAACCCGGTTCCGGTTGCCTGGGAGGAGACGCTCGATGCGTTGAAAACGGGTCTGATCGATGGTGCGGAAACCTGGGCGTCGGCGGTTGCCTATGCCAACATGTCTCCGGTGGTTTCACAGTCGGTAAACCTGAAATTCTTCTGCGGTACGGAGCATACGTCGATGTCGGCGAAGGTCTTCGACAGTCTTGATGGCCCTCTGCAGGACGCGGTTATGGAATCTGCCTATTTCACCCAAGCCTTGATCCAGGGGGCGAATGAAGCAGCATTGCTGAACACTGTCGGTTTCTCCGAGCCTCAACTGCCCAACACCATTTTTGCTGAAAATGGCGTGCGCCCGGCATTCCTGGCCGAAGATCAGATCAAACTGGCAGAGGAAATGTGCGCCCCGAACTATAATCCGGAGCCTTGGGCCGAGTGGCGTGAGCGTCTCAACAAATGGGCCGGTGGCATCGACACTTATCAGGAAATCTACGACATCGCCCGGCAGATTCCGGCCGACACGCTTCCGGAAAATGTCGAACCTCGCCGTTGGTGGAAGAGCTAAGGCTGAGTAGGCTTGCTGAACCGGCCCCAACGGGCCGGTTCAAACATCAGGACCGGACTGGGAGGACAAGGTCAATGTCGCTTTGGGCGGATATCGGGGCAATATTCAGCGCCATACTCAGCAACGATTCCTTTGAAATACAATCCGCTTTGCGCTCAAACGCAGCCTGGGTTGTCGGAACTGTTGCGGCTGCATTGGGCGGCTTTGCGGTTCTGATGCTCTATCGTGCATCTCCGTTCCTCGAACGCCACCTGGAGCGTTCGGTAATGGTCTACTCCTATCTCGCAATTGCACTGATTATATTTTGGGGCGTTATCGATCGTTTTGTCTTCAACGATCAGGAGCCGTGGTCGACAACCATTCCACCTCTGCTGTTCATGGTGATGGCGTGGTTCGGGGCAGCCTTCAACGTTCACCTGCGCACACATTTGAGTTTCAACGAGTTCCGCGCGGCCATGCCGCCTGCAGGTCAGTTGGCCTGTCTTATTCTGGATGCGGTACTTTGGTTCGTATTCGCCGTGATTGTCATTGTCACGACGACAAGACTGGTTGCGTTGTCTGCGTCCAACTTTCAGATCGTGCTAGGCACCGACAATGTCATGCAATGGTGGTTTCTGATCACCGTACCGCTTGCTTTCGTCCTGATGATCGGGCGGGTTTTCCAGAATCTCGCCCAGGATTTGAGCAACTGGAAAAACGGCAGACCCCTGATCCAGCAAGCCGTGATTGGATCTGACTGATGACCGATGGCACCTGGGTAACACTGATCTCGTTGGGGGTCACCTTTCTCTTCATGCTGGGCGTCCCGGTACTTCTGGTCATCGGCTACTGGGTTATCGGCTGCTCTTTCGTTCTCGGATTGACGCTCGATAACATCGGTGCAGAACTGCTGAACGTGTTCAACAAAGGGTTTGCGCTTCTGGCAATGCCGTTGTTCATCCTGACGGGTGATCTGATAAACAAGTCCGGAATTGCCAGACGATTGAGTGACTTTGCCTATGCCTGCCTTGGTTGGATTCGCGGCGGATTGGCCATGGCGTCGCTTGGGGCATGCGGTCTGTTTGCCGCCATTTCAGGGTCAAATTCGGCAACAACCGCTACAATCGGTTCGATGCTGCACCCCGAAATGGTGAAAGGTGGTTACGATGAGCGCTTCAGTGCCGCCACCGCAGCGGCAGGAGGCACGGTCGGGATCATCATACCGCCGTCGATCATTTTCATCGTCTACGGCTTTCTCATGAACCTGCCTATTTCGGAATTGTTCGTTGCGGGTATCCTGCCTGGCGCCCTGATGGTCATGGGGATGCAGTTTGCCTGCTGGATCATTTGCCGGCTGAATGGCTGGGGCCATCTCATCCCTCTGCAAATGAACAGGATCCTGAAAACCGCATTCGGCGCATGGCTTGGTTTCTTTGCAATTGGTCTTGTCCTTTGGGGGATCTATACCGGCAAATTTTCGCCGACCGAAGCGGCGGGTGTAACTGTTGGATTTTGTGTGATCGCCGGGCTGGTAAGTTATCCACTCAACCGGGTGATGGGGGCAGGGCAACCGAAATCGATCGAGGAAAAGAGTTACGCGGAAATGCTTGTGGTCGAGGGCTTCACCATACCGGCGATCCCGTCCATCGTGATCCGTTCAGCGCAGATCACCGGCATTCTGGCGCCGCTCATCGCGATCTCCGTTGTCATGCAACAGATCCTGTCGCTTCTGGGCGCACAGCAGACAATCGGCGATTTTGTTACCTCAATGGGCGGGTATCACGCCGTCCTGTTCACGTCGATGGTCATCGTGTTCTTCTCAGGCATGGTCTTGGAAAGCTTGCCGGTCACGATCATTCTCGCTCCGATCCTGGCACCCATTGCAGCTTCAGTCGGTGTGGATCCGGTCCACTTTTCGGTGATTTTCCTGGTCGGAGC
>NZ_JAILWL010000007.1 GCF_025698965.1 Roseibium sp. | reverse complement strand
AGTTTCAGGACAAGCGATTTGTTATTCTGGACCGGGGCCAACAAGGCTCGTTCGGTTTGCCCATCGCGATGGGGGCCCATTTTCCCGCGTCGATCCTCGAACAGCCTTTCGACCAGCTCACTGATTCCATCGTTCTTGGAGTTGCGCTACTGGGATTGTCACTGGTTGGAGCCGGTCTACTCGCCCATAGGATCGGACAACCGATCCGCAGGGCAGCAATCGGAGCGCGCGCTGTCGCGAAACTGGATCTGGATGCTGTCGAGGAACTGCCGCGCAGCTCGGTGCGAGAATTGGACGACCTGGCCAGCGGCTTCAATTCCATGGTCAGCGGTCTGGATGCATTTCGGCGTTATGTGCCAAAAGCGCTGGTGCTCAAACTGCTCAGCGAAGGCCGCGCCGACGCACCGCCGGAAGAACGTGAAGTCGCCGTCCTGTTCACAGATATTGCCGGTTTCACCTCTGCTTCAGAAGGCATGTCTGCTTCGCAAACCGCAGCATTCGTGAACCATCACCTGTCGCTTCTGGGCGCTGAGATCAGAAAGAACGGAGGGACGATCGACAAATATATCGGCGATAGTGTCATGGCATTCTGGGGCGCACCGGATCATCTCGACAATCCGGCAGAGCACGCGGCGCGCGCGGCTCTCGGTATGGCCCGTGCGATACGTGAAGACAATTGTCACAGAAGGAACGAGGGTAAACCTCCGATACGTATCCGCATTGGTCTGCATCTCGGTCCCCTCGTGGTCGGTGACATCGGCGCACCAGAACGCGTCAATTACACCGTGATCGGCGATACGGTAAACGCGGCCTCAAGGCTTGAAAGCCTCGGCAAAGAGATCGATCCGGACGCAGATGTGACGATCCTGGTCTCCAAAGAGGTTGCGAAGAAACTGAGTGACGACATTCAGCAGGAACCGATCGGTGCGCAAATGGTCAAGGGCAAGGCGGAACCCATGGAAGTGGTGCGCTTGATCGGTTGAGCAAGACATCACTCATCGAGATCGCAGATCATTCACCCTGCTATCTTACGACCATCCCGCCTTATGGATTTTTCAATGATGTCGACGAAGGTGCCGAATGTCATTTCACCCGACGCGGGGACTGCCGCACTGAACGCGTCGTTCGGGACAAGACAGCCAAGTTCCCTTTCAACGGCCATGATCAGACCAATGGCATCAAGGCTATCTGCCCCCAATCTACTTAGCGTGGTATCCCTGTTGATAATCCACGTGGCCAAATTGAAGTTCCTTGCGGTGATCGCTTTGATTTTATCAAAAATATCAGACATCTAAGACTCAAAAATAAGATAATGAATACATTACAACCAACGGATGCCAGCAAAACTCGTCCGCTGCAAGCATTGTTATTATTTACGATGGTAAAATTATCTTGATGAGGCGGATTTCCACCATTTTTCGATAACAATCGAGTGTTTGGGCTCGCCGAAACACACCAGAACAAGTTCAAACAAACATAGTTTTTTAGGTCATTCCACGACAAGCCAGATCGCCTGGCTATACCTAGCAAACTGCCTCTGCCCAAATTTGAACACCACAATGAACCCAATCTGAACGCGACATTCAGGGCGAGTTCCGAACGCGCCGACTAACTTCCACTTGTCTTCAAAACGCGGCGAGGCCGCACCGACAGGAGGAAGTCCAGATGTTCCGCAAAATTGTTCTCGGCACCACCGCAGCCATTTTTCTTACCGCCGCATCCCTGCCCGTCAGCGCAAACGGCATCAATATCGAGCAATTCGGATTTGGTCACGTTGCAGGCGGCAACCAGAATGGTTTCAACAATCTGATCGGCATTTTCCAAGACGGACATGCCAATGAGACCATCAGCAATCAGTTCGGCAACAGCAATACTACCGCGGTCGGCCAGACCGGAGCACATAACTTTGCCGACACCTGGCAGAACGGCTCGGGCAATTCTGCAGGGGTTGGCCAGTTCGGCACCGACCACAACGCGGTTATGACCCAGGATGGGAACGGCAACATCGCGGCCGGTGTCCAGGTCGGGCACGGTTGCGAAGCATCCGTCAATCAAGCCGGCTCCGGCAATGTTGCCGCCTTTGTCCAAACGTGTCCGTAGGACTTCACCTATCCCTGATGCTTTTGGTGGTCCGGTCAATCCGGCCACCGAAACATCCTCAAGGAGGAAACCATGTTTTCCAATCTTAAAGCCATGAGCCTTGCAGCCCTGATTGCCGGGTTTGGTGCAGTACATTATGCGACAGATACCTCGCAAGCTCATGAAAATACGTCAGAAAATGCATGCGCTATCAACACTGAGACCGGCCGAGGCTCTTTGACCCTGACCGGGATAGCAAAAGGTGAACCCGGCCAGGCCGGCCAGTATCGCTTGACCATCAAAGGCGGCGGCGCAAGTGGAACAACGTCCACCAGTCAAGGTGGAGCCTTCGAAATCGGTCGGGACGGCAAAGCCGAAATCGGTCGCGTTACGCTTGGCAACGACGGCATCTATGACGCCCGACTGCAATACAGGATCGATGGCGCGTCCTTTGAATGCGAGACCCGTATCGGCGATCACATCTGACCATCCTCATTCTTACGAAAGACGCACAAATGACCCGTAAAATCACTCGCTTTATCGCCGCGGCTGCATTGGTCGGTGGACTGACAGCAACGCCAGCCCTTGCCGGAGGCTCCTTTTCCGTAACCTTGAACCCGCAAAACGCTGAACAACAACACCTGATGCGCGCCGGGCTCATCGCAGCTGCTGTGGCCAATGATCTCGGCAAGCAGGGCGGCATCAAGCAAAACGGTTTCGGCAACGCCGCAGGAATCCTTCAGAACGGTTTTGCCAACCACGGCATTGTTTATCAGGACGGTAACGGCCACAACGGCACATTGCAGCAGCATGGCAACAACAATTCTTATGGACTGTTTCAGTTCGGAAGAAACACCAATGGCCACGTCGTTCAAAACGGCCATGGTCAAACAGGAACAACGTTCCAATTCGGGTGGTGAGAACGTGACTGTGCGAAAACCGATTTTGGAACGACGGTCTCATTGGCCGGCCCCGCTGCCCCGCCTTTGGCGGGCGGCGGATTTCATGCCCCAAGCACAGCCGTTTTCGCTATCAGCTCATTCACGCAGAGCATCTTCATCCGGAAGGGCAAATCAATTCAGGACCTGACAAATCTACTGCAATGTCAGGGATGCTTCGCGGACGTTGTTCGTGGCTGCATCGATCTGCGTCGTCGCAGACGATATCACCTGCATGTTCTTGGTGATCAGATCCACCCCCTGGGCCGCGGACTGCATATTTGACGAGATATCGTTGGTGACGGCTGTTTGCTCCTCGACTGCCGTCGATATGCTTGTTGCAATTTCACCGATATTCTTGATCACCGCCATGATTGAGGCAATCGCATCAACTGCATTCTCGGTCGTCTCCTGCACGGAACTGACCTGAGCCGAGATTTCCTCGGTTGCCTTGCTGGTCTGAGAGGCAAGGTTCTTCACTTCAGAAGCGACAACCGCAAAACCTTTGCCAGCCTCGCCGGCCCGGGCAGCTTCAATTGTCGCGTTCAGCGCCAGAAGATTGGTTTGGTCCGCAATCCCGTCGATCAATTCGATGACAGATCCGATCGTCTTGGCATCTTCAGAAAGACCGGACATGATTTCGCTTGAACGTTCGGCCTCACCGACCGCGTTTTGAGACACTTCAAGTGCCACCTGAACCTGCCGGCTGATTTCCTGAATGGACGCGACGAGCTCTTCAGCCGCAGCAGCCACAGTCTGAACGCTGGAAGACGTTTGTTCAGACGCTGAGGCTGATTCATTGGCCTGATGCGAGGCTTCCGAGATGGATTGCGCGATTTCAGACAAGTCTTCGTCAATCTTCTTCTGCGTTTCAACCCGGCGGTGCCGCTCAGTGACCTGTTCCGTGATATCGGAGGCGAATTTTACCACCTTGAACGGTCGTCCGGCCGCATCGTAAATGGGGTTATAGGTTGCCTGGATCCAAATCTCCCGTCCCCCCTTGGCAATCCGCTTGAACTCGTTGGACTTGAATTGACCGGCTGCAAGGTCTTCCCAGAACTGACGGTACTCAGCGCTTTCACGGAAATCGGGTTCAACAAACATTCCATGATGCTGTCCCTGAATTTCTTCCAGAGAGTAACCCATGGCCGACAGAAAATTATCGTTTGCGTCGAGGATCGTGCCATCCAATTCAAAGTGAATGACGGCCTGTGATCGGTTGATCGCGTCCACCTGACCTTCATTATCCGCATTACGCATCTTCTGCGCGGTGATATCCGCGGCAATCTTGACGACTTTTACGACTTTGCCGGCTCCGTTCATGACGGGATTGTACGATGCCTGGATCCAGACATCGTTTCCCTGTTTGTCAAACCGGAGAAACTCGGCGGCTTTGAACTGGCCCTCTGCAAGCTCGTGCCAAAAGTCCACATACTCCTGGCTTTCTGCATAGTCCGGGTCAACAAACAACCGATGATGCTGGCCTTTGATTTCCTCAAGAGCGTAACCCATCGCCCCCAGGAAATTCGGGTTGGCATCCAGAATGACACCATCCGGCGTAAATTCAATCATCGCCTGTGAACGACTGAAAGCGTCAAGGATCGCTTTCGCAGAATTTCGAACCAGAAAAGCCATTCTTTCCCCCACAACAGTGATAATTAAATTAACGCAGCGGAAAGTAAAAAAATTATTGATCTAAACTGATTACAGAAGCGTATTGTAAGGTTTACCTATTTTTCAACTGACAAAACATACCATAAATACATATAAAACAAAGAAAACAACTTTCGATTGAGTGCAGAAACTGAAAATTAGATTTCAGACTTAAGTAAAAATCCTGATAGGCCAGAGATATTCCTGTTATTTGAATTGCACATCTATTCAAGCGGAACTGCTCGCGCGGAATTCGCAATTTTGTTATCGATTGCGAACAGAAACCATGGAGCCAATCAAGCTGAGGAACGTTTCTCTCTTCGGCCGTATCGAACGGTCGCATCGCGCGGCATCCTGATGAGCGCTTGCCCGCAAACACTGGAGAAGGAAGCACCTGATGCAAAACCGCAGACAAGTTTTAAAACTAACGGCAGGCTTCGCGGCGGCAGGCCTTATGACAGGCCTGGGCCCTGCCTGGGCAGGTGGTGATGGTCGAACCGGCAAGTTTTCAGGACGCAGCAACCATGTCACGACCGGCAAGGCTGAACTGACTGGTTCGCGTGTCGTACTTTTCAATGATTTCAGCCTGGATGGTGCACCGGACGCTCGTGTGGGTCTTGGCAAGAACGGCAAATACGACGCCAGAACGGATCTTGGCGCGCTGAAAAACCTGAATGGCAAGCAAAGCTATCGACTGCGCAACGGGATCGACGCAAACGCCTATAACGAAGTCTACATCTGGTGCCGCAAATTCAATGTCCCTCTCGGGGTCGCAAAACTCGGTAATTAGAGCGCATCCGTTAAATGTCGGATCATTTGACCGAAGCACCAACCAAGTTCCAAACCATTACCTCGGCCATCGCGCCGAGGTTGATTTTTTCCTTGAGAAACAAGCCGATGAAAACGAAAAGCCACAGGTCTTATCCTGAAACAGCTCTCCGAGACCGTTCCTTGCGGGTCAAATGAACCTTGGAAGCGGCATAGGCCAAAGCAATCGCCACCGTGACGCTGCCAAGTCCGATCGCAAGATCAGTGTAAGCAGAGAACGGCAAGCGGAAAGCCAGACTGAAAATTTCGATATAACTGACTGTGAATGCGGTAAAGAGGACACCGGCAATCACGAAGGCAATACCATCGCCACCCATAAAACCGCGACGCCTTTTCGCCTGAAAGAACCTCGAAACAATGAAATAGCCGAAAACAGTTGCGCCAAAGATGGCGACATCCAGCATCAGAAGGCTGGCATCGAACAGAATGCTCATCACAGGAATATCCAGAACCATTTCGATTGTTAAAGATCTTGCTGAGCAATCCCGATCCTCAAGACCGGACCGCCTGGTTCGCTGAATTGGAATGGTTTCGTTCAGCAACCCGGCTTAGGTAGGAAACGATTGTTTCACATTCCAGAGCAGCAGGGATTTTTCAAAAATAATTAATCTACTTCTGCCGCCTGCAGTTTGCCTGGCAACAACACCGCCTTTGACCGGTCGAACTTTCTGACAGGAGGCAAGCAGTTCGTTGGGCAAAGAGGCTCTGATTGGTGTTCAGAGCCTCGTCGCACATTGAAGTAGGATCTACTGAACCAGAATATTCCGGAACTGCCAGGGATCATTCTTGTCCAGGTCTTCCTTGAAGAAACCGGGGCGACCGTCGAGCGGTGTCCAATCCGTATAATACCCCTTGACCGGACCAAGATACGGCATTTGGATTTCAAGGCAGCGCTTGTAGTCCATCTCGTCTGTTTCGACGATCCCCGCTTCCGGGTTCTCCAGAGCCCAGGCCATACCAGCTATGACCGCTGAACTTACCTGCAGACCGGTGGCGTTCTGGTTAGGTGCAAGTTTGCGTGTTTCCTCTACCGAAAGCTGGGATCCATACCAGTAGGCATTCTTCTTGTGACCATAAAGAAACACGCCAAGTTCGTCTGTTCCGTCGCGAATTTCATCCTCGGTCAGCACATGCAGTGTCTTCTGCACTTTCCCCGCGGCTCCGAAGAGCTCGTCCAGCGAGAGCACAGCTTCGTCAGCCGGGTGATAGGCATAGTGGCAGGTCGGCCGGTAGGAAACCTTCTTGCCGTTCTCAAGTGTGAAATAGTCGGCGATCGAAATCGCCTCGTTATGTGTCACCAAGAAGCCGAACTGCGCACCAGGCGTTGGGCACCAGCTTCTTACCCGGGTATTTGCGCCAGGCTGCTCAATATAAATCGCCGCGTTGCATCCTTTCTTGTGGCTTTTGGCGTTTTTCGGTTTCCAGGCCTCGTGCGTTCCCCATCCAAGTTCGGCCGGTTGAAAGCCTTCTGACAGGAATCCTTCCACCGACCAGGTGTTCCAGAAGGTATTTGGCGGCTTTGGTTGTTTGGCACGCTGGGTATCACGTTCGGCGATATGAATGCCTTTGACACCAGTCTTCTTCATAAGCTTCGCCCAGCCCTTGCGGTTTTTGGGCTCTTTGAATTTCGTTCCGGTGTCGGCGGCAATATCCACCAGCGCTTTTTTTACCAGCCAGGACACCATGCCAGGATTGGCACCACAGCAGGAAACAGCCGTCGTGCCGCCCGGCTTTCTGGCTTTTTCTTTGCGTACCGTTTCACGCAACGCATAATTTGTACGATCGGCTGCACTGGCGTTTTCGTCGAAGTAGAATCCCGGCCAAGGTTCAACGACCGTGTCGAGATAGAGAACGCCGAGTTTACGGCACAGCTTCATCAGTTCGAGCGAAGAGGTGTCGACAGACAGGTTGACGACAAAACCCTGCCCTTCCCCAGCGCTCAAAATCGGAGTGAGTATGTTTTTATAGTTTTCCGGAGTGAGCGCGACTTTCTGAAACCTGTAGCCCTTGTCTCTCACCAGTTTCGCGTCCGTGTCGACGGGGTCGATCACGGTGAAGCGGCTCTTGTCGAATTTGAAATGACGCTCGATCAACGGCAGAGTGCCTTTGCCGATGGACCCAAGGCCGATCATGACAAGCGGTCCGCTGATAGTGCCGTGAACTGGGTAATTGACCGAGGAAGCAGCTGCTCTGGTGGCCGGCTTTCTGGCAACAGGCTTGCGTGCGAGCGCCTTTTTTGCCGGGGCACCTGCAGCGACAGTCGCCGGTTTCGTTGCTGCAGGCTTTGTTGAGGCCGATCGGGCGGCGACAGGTTTGTTCGCAGTTGATTTGCCGACCGGTGGTTTAGCAGCAGCAGCTTTAACCGCTGCCGGTTTGCTGGCGGTCGGCTTCGTCACAGCGGGTGCCGCTGTCTTTGTAGCGGACGTCTTTGATGCAGGTTTGGTCGCAGTTGGTTTCACAGCGGCTGGCTTTTTCGCCGCAGCGGATTTCGTTGCCGGTTTCCTTGATGTCGCCGGTTTTGCCGAAGGCCTGGATGCGGCGGCGGATCGGCTCGCTGCCGGTTTGCTGGCTGCAGTCCTAGATGCCGCTGCTTTGGTTGCAGGCTTGGCCGTGCCTGCTTTTGCGCTTGCAGTTGGTTTCACAGCGGCTGGCTTTTTCGCCGCAGCGGATTTCGTTGCCGGTTTCCTTGATGTCGCCGGTTTTGCCGAAGGCCTGGATGCGGCGGCGGATCGGCTCGCTGCCGGTTTGCTGGCTGCGGTCTTGGATGCCGCTGCTTTGGTTGCAGGCTTGGCCGTGCCTGTTTTCGCACTTCCAGATGACTTCGCGGCAGCAGGCTTTGCTGCAGATTTTGAGGCAACAGCCGGTTTCTTCGTCGTTGATGATTTTGCTGGCGGCTTGGATGCGGAGGTAGATCTACTTGCCGCCGATTTGCTTGCAGCGGTCTTGGCCGCCGCAGCTTTGGTTGTTGGCTTTGCAGGAGCAGACTTCGCGCTTGTCGAAGCCTTGACAGCGGGTTTTTGGGACGAAGCCGCCTTTGCGGCAGGTTTTCGGGTGTTTTTCGGGGCAGTTTTCCGGGTTGTTTTCTTTGGCGCGCTGCCGCTGGTTTCGTCGGTCATGTTCCAGGCTCCAATCGTTCGCTAAGCGATCGCCGGAAAGCCTGCCTACGTCAAAAATTTCTCAGGCAGCCCTTTTGGAAATCGCCCCATGCACAGAAGCGCACTAGATGCACTTTCGATTAGCAGTGACCGGTTTACGACAGAATTTCAAGTGTTTACTTGAGATTTTCCGGCGACCAAACCTGGGGTCAGACACATTTGTCCGGCAACAAAGATTGCAGAGCGGGTGAAAAGAACTGCGAAGCTGCTTTCTCACCAGCAGCTGAAATTTCTCCACTCAGCAATGACAATTGACCGGAAACGATTTCCAATCCCAGAAAACGGTCATGGGCGACTGGCCCTGGAAGAGTGATCCGGTTCAACAATCCCGCCGAGAATCCGAAGCGGGTATAATAGCGCTGATCCCCGACCAGGATCACAGACCCGTGGCCATGGACGGCAACCTGGTTGAGCGCATGGCGCAAAAGCCGATCGCCAACTTGCCGTCCCCGGCACTCCGGGGCAACGGCAAGTGGTCCGAGCAACAGACTTTGAGTTCCGTTGCGGTCCGCCACGGACCACAGCCGCACCGTCCCGGCCAGAAGGCCGGCCTCGTTCAGAGCGGCAAAGGCGAATACCGGCAACCGGCCTTCGCGCAACCGCTCCGACGTTTTTGCGAACCGGTCCTCACCAAAGCACCGGTCGAGCAAAAGTTCACGCGCGCCGAAATGCTCCGGCGCCTCGTTAACGATCGAGATCATGGTTCAGGTTCCTAGATGACGAAGGACGCCAGTGGTGCGAAACCGTTAAAACCAACTGAGGAATAGGTTGTGGTGTAGGCACCACAGGCCTCGATCAGCACCTTGTCACCAATCGAAAGACTGACCGGCAACTCATAGGGTGTTTTTTCGTAGAGCACGTCCACGCTGTCGCAAGTCGGACCGGCCAACACGCAGGGAGTTTTCGCATCCCCGTCTTTCGGCGTGCGGATCGGATAGCGGATCGCTTCGTCCATGGTCTCGGCCAGCCCATGAAATTTGCCGATATCGAGATAAACCCAGCGCACGTCGTCCTGCTCGGATTTTCTCGAGATCAGAACAACCTCCGCCTCGATAACACCCGCATTTCCGACCATGCCGCGGCCCGGCTCAATGATTGTGGATGGCAACCGGTTCCCGAAATGCTTGGTCAGAGCATGAAAAATCGCCTCGCCGTAACTCGGCACACCGGGAATGTCCTTCAGGTACCGGGTCGGGAACCCACCACCCATATTGACCATTTTCAATTCGATGCCGCGCAGCGCCATTTCCTTGAAGACGTCGGACGCCATGGCGAGAGCGAAATCCCAGGCTTGCAGGTTGGCTTGCTGGGAGCCGACATGGAAGGAGACGCCGTAGGCAACAAGACCGAGACGATGGGCGTGTTCAAGGACGTCGGACGCCATGTCCGGATCGCAGCCGAATTTGCGGGAGAGCGGCCATTCGGCACCGGCACCGTCGCACAGGACCCTGCAGAAGACTTTTGCACCCGGGGCGACGCGGGCGATTTTTTCAACTTCTTCGACGCAGTCGACCGCAAAGAGCCGGACGCCATATGCAAAGGCACGCGCAATGTCCTTCTCCTTCTTGATGGTATTGCCGTAGGAAATGCGATCGGCTGCAGCACCTGTCGCAAGAACCATTTCAATTTCACCGACGGAAGCGCAGTCAAACGACGAACCGAGGCTCTCCAAAAGGGACAGGATCTCCGGCGCCGGGTTGGCTTTCACCGCGTAGTAAACGGATGTGTCCGGCAGCGACCTGGCAAATGCCTGGAAATTGTCACGCACGATGTCGAGATCGACAACAACACAGGGACCATCGTCGTCGCGTCGTCGCAGGAAGTCGCGGATACGTTCGCTCATGGGGATTTCCCCTCTCAATTCTGGCCGCATACACGCTTATGCCAATGAGGCGCGCTGCAGGTTCACGTCGCAGGGTGCTGCAATACCCACCGGGCCTCCCCCGGGATGGAACCGGAGGCCGGGTTGACTGCAGCGACGGTTGGGCAATTGCAGCTGACGAACAGCGCAACGCTTTCCCGCGTCGGAAATGCCGTTGATTGGATCGGAAATACCGAGCCGCACGTCGGGCAAGGATGTAACAAGTGCCTCTTCAGTGACGCCGGAGGTTGGATACCCCGGCAGAGACCAAAAAAGCCCTCTTACGTCGTTGCTTTAAGCCGTACGGATCTGCTGCCCGCCCCTTGGCGGTGTATGTGGCAGCGGCCCCTTAAGAGATGTCCTTTAAACAAGGCACCCCATGAACGACCTCGGGCACGTGCGAATTTGGGCACGCGGTATATGCGCTCATTCGCAATGGAGCGCAAGTAAAAATACGAGGGTCATTTGCATTTTTTTTGGGAAGGCGGTTGCCACGGAATTTCAGGTGTGGACCTGGTACCCGGTGTTATCGTTCGAACGAAATCTCGAAACAGGTCCCCGCATCCCAGTCCGGTTTCAGGCGGATCACTGCGCCATGCGCCTGAAGTACGGCTTGAACGATACCAAGCCCCATACCGGTGCCGCCCTCTTCCCGTCTTGTCGTGAAGAAGAGATCGAAAATCTGTTCCGCATTACCGGGTGAAATCCCATCACCATTGTCGGCGATATGAAGTGTCAACCCGTCATCGCTTTCAGTCACGGATACTGTAACCGTGCTCGCGCCATGTTTCTGCGAATTTTCGATCAGGTTTTCAAACACGATCCGGGCGTTTTCCTTTGACAGCGGCAAAACGCAGTCGCGATCCCATTCAATGTTCAGCTGTTTCCGCGTTGCGCCGATTTCACCCAGGACTTCAACCAACCGGCACGAACCACCAATATCGATGCTGTCGGCTCGGGCAAGTTCCCGAAGCCGATTCAGGAGCCGTGACGCACGAGCCGTATCGCTCAAAATGTTTTGCAGGAATCGGCTACGCTCTGCTTCGCTCAAACCTTCGCCGCCATCCAACAGCAGTTCCGCAGCCCCCTGAATGGAAGTCAGCGGTGTCTTCATCTCATGCGTGACGTGATTGGCAAATGTGTTGATGTAGTCATTGCGTTCAAACAGCTTGCGCGACATTTCCAGCATGCTTGACGAGAGCGCGTAAATTTCCCGATTGCCATGTGTTGCCAGTGGCTTCAGGGCGTCGCGATCACCACTGCCGATTTTAAGCGACCGGGCCGTCAAAGCCCTGATTGGACCTGAGATGGCGCGCACGAAAATGACCCCGACGACAAATGTCGCTCCCAGCACAAAGGCCAGAACCCAGAAAACGGTTTCCCGTTTCAAGAACATTTCTTTCAGGATGTTGCTGGGGGTTCGCGATGCATAGACGACACCCGCCACTCGGCCGTCCACCACGATCGGCAGCGCGGTGAACACACGCACTGACGTTCCCCGGCTAATTGAATAGATGGGTTGCGGATTGTCGACGATACGCTCGCGCAGAGCGCTGGCATATTGTCCGGAAAGAGCTTTGCCGACTTCGCTGACATGGGCGAGCGAGTGACCGATTTCATCTCGCCCGGCAATCACCACACCGTTTGCGTCAAGTATACGGAACCCGGCCAGAGTGAGCTTTTGAGTCTCTTGAAGAATTGGATCGATTTTCTGCCCGACGGATTTCAAAGCGTCGTGAACAGGCTTATCGGATGGTATGGCGGCAGGTCGCCTTGGCAGGATCGGCGTCTTGTTGAGGTCCAGCGTCGGAAGTTGAGGCGACCATTCTCCAAGCGACTTTCGGAGGTAGGAATACTGCGTCTTGGGAGAACGCGCCTTCGCGCCCAAGGGCAGGCTTTCATACACGACCTCCTTCAGCTGTTGCGCAGTTGTTGCTGCGATTGCCGCTGACTGTGCGATCAGTTCTGCTTCTGTCGTCTGGATGAGCTGGTTTTCATAGACCCGGAAAAACACGATCCCACCGAGTGGAACCAGCAACATGATACCAAGCACCACGGCCACGACGAAGCTGAGCGGTGGGCGCCAGCGGTTGCGAAAGGAAGGCGAAAGCAACATCAACTCGGGTTAGACGGTGTGACTGTTGTGGCACGGCCCAAGCCGAAAACCGACGCCATGGACCGTTTCAATGGCGTCTACACACCCGGCGGCTCCGAGTTTGGCGCGGATGTTGCGGATGTGGCTGTCAATGGTTCGGTCGGAGACGTGAATGTTGTCCTTGTAGGCTCTCTCCAGGATCTGTTCGCGTGTAAAAACGATTTTCGGACGGCTGAGCAGCGCTGCTAGAATGTCGAATTCGATCGCTGTCAGAGCAACCGGCTCGTCACTCACCTGCACAAGCCGTTGTTCCCTGACCAGCTCCAGAATGCCATTTTGCAGTCTGGCCTCGCCGCCTGCTTCCGGCACGGGCGCAGGAGCCCCGTATCGTTTGAGAATTGCCCCGATCCGGGCGATCAGTTCGCGCGGGCTGAAGGGTTTGGTTACATAGTCATCCGCACCGATTTCCAACCCGACAATGCGATCAATCTCATCGTCCCGCGCGGATAGGAACAGCACCGGCACATCAGAAGTTTTTCGCAAATGCTTGCAGACTTCCAATCCGTCCATTTCAGGCAGACCGATATCAAGAACAATCAAAGCCGGATCACAGAGCGTTGCCTTGTCCAGCGCTTCCTTGCCATCCGCTGCTACCTCAAAGCCATAAGATGCTTTTTGAAGCGCAAAGCAAATGACCTCGCGTATGTGCGGATCATCATCAACAACGAGAATCGTATGGGTCTGCAAATCTTCAATCCTGACAAATGGGTTCGCAGCTCATTACCGGAACACTAGAAATACCCGAACCGGCCCCGAAGCGCTATCAAGTCACTCCGTATACTGCAAATTCGCGCCAGTCACCCAAATCTGGGGTTCGTCCCATTTCTCAATGCACTCCGACGAACTGCCTATTCAAAAGGGTGACTGACAAGTGTTTGTTCCTAGTGTGGTTTTTTAACTTGATACTCGCCACGGAAGGAGCGGTCTTGATGAAGTGAATTTCAAATTCACTACACTAGCTTTCCAGCCACCAACCATCACGAAGCAGACCGCGCGGCAGAGATCTATCTATAACGATCTTGTTTCCGCATGCCGAAGGTGTTCGTCTGGTGACCGGCTTGTGGAGCGACGTCCGGGGAAGAAGTCTGAGCCACAACCACGTGGCAAGAAGCAACAGTATGCCGATTGCTGCTATCCGGCAGGTCATGGAATTGAAGTTGTCGGCGAATAGTGAAACTACGCTGCCGGGATCATTGAGAATATTTCGAACCGGAAGCGTTTCCAGCGGTGTCGCGGCAGCTCCCTCCACCACCAGAAATACGGCACTGATCGAAGCGATAGCGAAACCAAAGACGGCAATCAAGGAGCCGGCGGAAGTCAATTTCAGGCGTGTCATCTGTTTCATGGCGCTCGTTCTGCGGCACCCAGGTGCACGGCTTGTTCAGGGTTTCTGCAGATTTCGTGCAGATTGGTCCGGCGGAGAATTTCGCCGTAGGGATGAGTTTCCCTCTGCATTTGGACTCAGATATCCGGGAAGACCTGTCGCAACCAGCAAAAGTGCGCTATAATTCCGCAACGTTAAAACGAACTACTTCCGAAAATACTTATTTAAATGACCGCATCAAAGGTGGGTCATGGAGAAGAAAAATAAAACACTGGTAATATTCGGCGCTTTAATCGCCGTTATAGTTGCAGGCGCTGCATTTTGGTTAACAAATTCTTTCAAAGCACAGAATGCAGATGCTCCAACATCTGTCGACATTGTACCTCCCCCGGTTTCCACAACAGATGATGATCACGACGTTTCGGATATCATACTGATCGAACCGGCATCCGGTGGAGATGGCACCGAAACCTCGACCACCGATGGATCCGGCAGTTACTGGTACGGAAACGGCAACATTGGAAACAGCCCCGGCTGGGGCGGGACGGATCGCGGGAACACCGGTCTTGGCATAGGCAACAGCGGGACGGTTGTCGGCAAATTCAATGGTGGAACGACCACAAATTCTCCCGGTTACAATCTTCCGCCCAATACATTCCCACAGGTCAATTGCACAAACTCTCCGCACTTGGCCGGTTGTGAAAACGACCCTCAGTTGTTGCGAAACCTCCAGATGTCTTCACTCGGTGAACTGGCGACCCTTTACAGGGACGCGCCGAGCAATATCCGGAAAGCAATTCTGGAAGAGGTTGAGAGCCGCGAACAACGCGTCACCTCTGTCACTGGTGAATTCTTTCCGGACATGCAGCACAACAAGGAACACAATGCCTTTATTACCGTCACGCGTGGACTGATCGGTGAAACTTCGGTTGCACCGTCGCAGACGGCAGAAGGGTTGATGAGGCAAACAGCGGAACCGGAAACGATTGATGTTCCCGATACCAGAACAACACCGGAAGTCGGCATCAAGCTGAGCGGCGCCGGCTTCACCATCGAACCGGAGGGCTTTGTCTGGCGAACGATACCCGATGGCGAAGAAGACACATTCGAATGGACGGTCAGGCCAGATGATGAAAACGCCAGTCAATTGCTGGTCAGCGTACGTAACAAGGTAGTCTTCGGCGACCAGGAGATCAGTCTCAAGGTCGATGAATTTCCAAAATCAATCACCGTTACCGTGGATTTCTGGACGCGCGCCGGACGCGTGATGTCTGCCATCGGAGAGTTCGCCAAGTCGACCCAGGGGCTGCTCAGCCTGCTTGGCGTCGGAAGTGTTGGAGCAATTTTGGCCTGGTTCAGGCGAAAGGGAAAGAAAGGTCAACTCGGCGCAAACAAGACCGCGAACGGTCCTGTGAAACGCTCACCTCCTCCGGGGGGAATGGGCGGTCCGCCGACGACCGGCTAACACCTTTTGAAATTGGAATTACCCCCGGTGCAACTCAACGCATCAAACAAAGCAATGGTGCATTTTCAGTTGTTTGGAGTAGTGTCGCTTGCCTCCACTGAAGTCATCAGGAAATAAAGCGGAGAATTTATTCTGATTTTCACAATATTCATGAATATGAATTGCAAAAATTCCACAAAAAAACTCAAACAAGCAACTCACAGGACATTAAATTCAAAACAATACTCACATAATAAATTAAAGCCGCACAATTATTACTCAAAATCACATTTCCTGTAAAATTATCTGCAATATAATTCTAATATCAAACTATTTAATAGTTGCAATTACTTAATTGTCAAAAATATACTGTCTGAAGTTGCATTTCTGACAAACAACCATCAAACGAGTTCAATCATGGCCATCCCTCTCAAAAACCATGACATTGTCTATTTTCCGATGCCCAAAACGGCATGCACCTCTCTGAAACTGCTTTTCTTTCACTTGAATGAAAACCGGGTTTTCAAAAACTACAAGAAAAACGGTACCCTCATGCACATCCACAATGCAGGTTACGGTACGCCCTATTTTTCTGATCTGTCGCATAGCGAACACGCGACAAAAACGCGGGTCACTGTCATTCGAGATCCGATCAGCCGCCTCTTGTCCGCCTACAGTAACCGGGTGGTTTTTCACCGTGAACTTTCCGAACGTCGCATCGATACCGATCTTGCGGAAAAACTGGGAATTAGCCCGGATCCTTCACCCGATGAGTTCTTTCTCAATCTGGAAAAGTATCGGGCACTGTCCACCTCGATCAAGCATCATACCGATCCCGCAACCAAGTTTCTGGGCCCGTCGCTGGACTACTTTCAAAAAGTCTATCCGCTCGAGAAACTGACCGACCTGGTCGACTTTATTTCCGAGAAAACATCGCAAAATCTGAAACTTGGAAGAGAACAAACCGGAGGTCAGAAAATCTATTTTAAAGATCTGTCCAAATCGGCCCGCAAGCAGCTGGCGCTCTATTGTATGGGGGACTACGCGTTGTTGAACAAGCACTACCAACTCCCGCCAGAAGTGGACACTCTGTTTCCCGGTCCTGTCGAAAGAGCGGTTTGCGGCGCGCACTGAATCCAGTCCCCAAATCCCGGCACCCGGTCGCCACCAGCGAAACGGAGACCGGATGCCAGGAACCGGGAGCCGAAACACATCGCGGCATTGCAAAATTTCGAAATAGCCTAAGATCGAGCGCGGGCTGGAGATTGTTCTCGCAAAGCCGCCTCCTGCCCTGCTCAATATCCTTGCGCAAGGCACACCTGTGAAGCCGATTTCTTCGTATTCCGGCTATCGTCTTGTCAGGACAATTTCCCGACCCGAAGGCAGCAACTCTCCACGAAATTCATCGCGATTGACCCGGTACACGCTGGCCACTGGTGTATCATAGGCAAAACGGTAAAATTCAATGGTTCCCCGTTCCCGCTTCCAGCGCCTGACCATGAAGAAGTTGTCGAGACCTATACAGCCGTAATCGGTCGCATTGCCCTCCTGGTCATCATCAGATCCGGACACCTTTATGCGGCAGGACAAAACACTGTCCGTTGCCTTGAAGTTCCATTCTCCCACGATGCCGCGTGCAACGGGTGGAGGTTCATTTCCAGACGGAGGGGACACTCCCGGGCTCGTGGAAGTGGTGTTGCAAGCCGATAGAAACAACAAACTTAAACTCAGGAAAACAATTTTATGTCTCATAACGGCGACCCAGTGCGAAAAAACATCAATGCCTGAAGTGTCACAAAAACACGGTTGGGATTGCAACCATTAAGTGCGAAGCCAAAGAAGCACTCAGAAATCCCTGAACCGCTCGTTCAATTCACTATGCTAACAAACAAACCCAACAATCATATATGTGGATGAACCGTACTCATTCACAAAATGGAATTAGCAATCATGAAGATCCCGATCCCTGAGGAACCGACGCACATGGTGACGGCAATCGTGGCATATGCAGGGATTGCCAAGCGATTGCATATGGAGCTTTCAAACCGCATGGATGGATCGGGTGTCGATCTCGACGCGATCAAGGCCGATCTGATCAACGAAGCAAAAAAGACAATCCCGCATGGCGATTTCGCAAAGGACGAAATCGGTGTCTACAAAACGATGTTTCAGGCAATTGATACGATTTTCGACCCGCATGAGTGAACCGGGATGCCGATGCGCGGAAAACGCAGGCTCTATTGCGTCAACGGCTGAAAACTCAAGATGCTTGAGGGACAGCTTACCCAAACAGACGCTCCTGCGAGTGCGGTGATTTGATATTCGCCTCACTTATGCATTTTGCTTCGTAGCGAATTTCATACCTTAAACCGCACTGGAAACATACACTTACCGGTTGCTCTTTAAATCTGAAGCCCGTTCGGAGTGCGTTGAGAAATGAGACGAACTTCAGATTCAGGTGACCAGCCGTGACGAACAGGTCAATCCCGGCGTTCCAACGGCACAGAATTGTCTTGCAAGTCAGTAAAAGCATCAAGTGTGATTCCTGTCACATTTGACAATGTTAATTTGACCTATATTCAATTTATTGCTAGTGACTTGCCCCGTCACAGCAATGCTGGACCCCACCTCCAGCTTTGGCCGCTGGTACGTTGCAAGCCCAAAAAACACCGGACCGGCGGCCAATTTCACTTTGATAGACGCTGGATATCCAACGAAAACCAATCCGATTGCCACCCTGAGGCGCTTAAAGTGAGTCTGACAGTCCTTATGGGCTATTTACATTGTCACCACAAAGCGTAGGGTCAGTGTGTGGTAGCGAAACCCTACCCCCAATTTAGCCTCGCAAATTTTGCCCACGAAGAGGTTTGCGAGGTTCTTTTTGTTCCTTCAAGTTAATCATCGCTTTGCGTCACCGGCGCCATGACTTTCCCTCATCCAAAATCCCGAAACGCTTTTGCCAAACAGTCCGCGAAGGCACCCACCCGCCTTGGCTGTGCGCGGCTTGGAGGGAAGAGGAGTTGCAAAGGGACCGGCGGTGAAGCGTGCTCGGGGAGAAGTTCGATCAGGCGCCCGGTGCGAATATCGTCGCCGACATCAAATTCCGACTTCAGAAGAATTCCCCTGCCCTCCAGGCCCCAACGGCGCACCAATGCACCATCGTTGGCAATGAGGTTGCCTCTTACCGTGACGATCTGTTTCGCCGCCGTCGCCCCGAAGCGCCAGACATTGTCGATGTTTTGTCCGAAACGCATCACCAGACAATTGTGGTCTTTCAGGTCCGCCGGCGTTCTCGGCACGCCGTGCAGTTCAAGATAGCTTGGCGCCGCGCACAAGATCCGCCGTCTGGAAGGCAGTTGCTTGACCCTGAGACTGCTGTCGCTGATCGGCCCGAAACGAACGGCCAGATCAATCCCCATACCGACGATGTCGACATAGCCGTCCGAAAGGTGCAGATCGATCGAGATGGAGGGATGCTCTGCCAGAAAACGTGCCATTGCTTCAGAAACAATTGTACGGCCGAGATCCTTTGGTGTGCTGATCCGGATCGGTCCGGAGAGCCTTTGCGCACCGAAACGGATCCGTGTCTCCAGATCCTCAACCTCTCCCAGAACCTGCTTGGCTCCCTCAACAAGAGTTCGACCTTCCTCTGTCAAGCTGATCGACCGTGTCGTACGGTTGAGAAGAACCACACCATAGTGACTTTCGAGCGCCGCCAGCCGTTCCGACACGGTCGTCGGTGACAAGCCGACTTCTCTGCCGGCCGCCACGAGACTGCCCTTTTCAACGATAAGCAGAAACAGGGAGATGTTATCGAGCAACATTATACGGAAATTCCGGATTGTTTATTCGTATCCTGCCCGTTTATCCGAAAATAGCAAGAGACTACATTGCCGCTATCGCCAAATAAGGAGACAAACCAATGGCCAGACTGACAATAGTTGCGAACATAAAAGCCAACCCGGACAAGGTCGACCTGGTGAAGTCCGAACTCATCAAGCTGATCGACGTTACCCGCGCTGAACAAGGTTGCATCAACTACGACCTGCATCAGGACAACGAAAATCCGGCACATTTCATGTTCTACGAGAACTGGGAAAGCCGCGAGCTGTGGCAGGTTCACATGAACGCGCCGCATCTGGCCGCCTATATGGAAGCCACCGATGGTGCTGTTGCCGAGTTTACACTCAACGAAATGACGGTCATCGGCTGACTGAACCCGTGTCTGCCTGCCTTTAGTTTTCAAGGAAAGCAAAACCATGAGAGCTGTTGCCCTCACTCATTATCTGCCCATTGAAGATCCGAAATCGTTCCTGGATGTAGACCTGCCGAGACCGACCCCGAAAGGCCGCGACATTCTGGTGGCGGTCAAGGCCGTTTCGGTCAATCCGGTGGATACCAAGGTGCGCGCACCGAAGGAAACAATAGAAGAAACGCCACGTGTTCTCGGCTGGGACGCTGCAGGTGTAGTCGAAGCAATCGGTCCGGATGTGACGTTGTTCCAGCCAGGCGACGAGGTTTATTATGCCGGCGACATTACCCGTTCCGGTTCCAATGCCGAATTCCAGTTGGTGGACGAGCGTATTGTCGGAGCCAAGCCGAAATCCCTGAGTTTTTCGGAAGCTGCTGCATTGCCGTTGACGACGTTGACAGCCTATGAGGCTTTTTTCGACCGCCTTGGCATTGACCGCGATGGTGGTAACAAGGGCGAAAGCATCCTGATCATCGGTGCGGGCGGCGGCGTCGGTTCCATCGGCATCCAGCTTGCAGAGGCAGCGGGCCTCAAAATCATTGCGACCGCCTCCCGTCCGCAAACCACTGCCTGGGTGAAAGAGCTCGGTGCCGACGAGGTTGTCAATCACCGCGAAGACATGGTGGCCCAGGTGCGCGCGCTCGGGTTTCAGCATGTCGACCACATCGCCATCTTCAACGACATGCGCCACTGGAGCGCTGCCGTCGAATTGATCCGTCCGGAGGGTGGCATCGTGACGATTGACGACACCGACCAGCCAATGCCGATGGAAACGATGAAAATGAAGGCTGCCAGCCTGCATTGGGAGTTCATGTTCGCCCGCGCCATGTTCCAGACCCCTGACATGATCGAGCAGCATCGCCTGCTGACTTATGTCGCCAAGGAAATCGACGCCGGGCGCATTCGTACAACGCTTGATACGGTTCTGGCGCCAATAAACGCGGAGAACCTGCGCAAGGCACATGCCTTGATTGAAACAGGAACTGCCAAGGGCAAGGTTGTGATCGAAGGGTTTTAAAAAGTTGAGTGCAGCCGGGCCTCCGGCTGCGCTATCATCCGACGAAGTATCAATCACGAGGCAGACATGGCAGCACTCACTCCTCCCGTATGCGATTTTGACTGGCAGGCTCCTGAGTTCACGTTGCCGGGGACCGACGGCAAGCACTACAGTCTGCAGGATGTTGCCGGTGAAAAGAGCACGCTCGTCATGTTCATCTGCAATCACTGCCCGTTTGTGCTGGCCGTGATGGACAAGATCGTCCGAGATGCGCATGAACTGAAAGATCACGGCATTGGCGTGGTTGCCATCTGCTCCAACGATCATGTCGCCTATCCGGCAGATAATTTCGACAATATGCAGCTGATGGCCGAAAAGCACAGCTTCCCTTTTCCCTATCTGCATGATGCGGAGCAGGAGGTCGCCAGACGTTACGAAGCTGTCTGCACACCGGATTATTTCGGCTTCAACAAGGATCTCGGCTTGCAATACCGTGGGCGTCTGGATGCCACGTGCATGAATGCGGGTTCTGAGGACTTGCGCCGGGATCTCTTTGAGGCGATGAAACAGATCGCCGAAACCGGTCGGGGGCCTGAAGACCAGATCCCCTCGATCGGCTGTTCCATCAAATGGAAACCTTAAGGACGTCGATCAAGATGCAGATCAACAAGCTCGACCATGTCAACATACGCACCACGCGCCTCGATCACCTGGTCGCATGGTATACGGAGGTTCTGGGCCTGAAATCCGGCACAAGACCCCCCTTTCCGTTCCCCGGTGCCTGGCTCTATGCCGGCGATACAGCGGTTGTCCATCTTGTCGGTATGGATGGTGCAGAATCTGTCGGTTCGGAGGTAGAACTGAAACTCGAACATTTCGCTTTCACTGCGTCGGGAGCCAGGGAATTTGAACAAAGGCTGACAGATCGAGGCGAAGAGTTTCAGAAATCTGAGGTCGCAACGACAGGTACCGTTGCCTATAATGTCTGGGATCCAGACGGCAACCATATCCATGTTGACTTCCCGGTAGATGAGTGAACGGGTTCTGTCCAACCTGACAAAGATTTCACCTGCATACGCGCGCTCGTGATCGGCACTCGCGTTGCCGCCCTTTTTGCACGCACTAGGTTTCTCTCAAGACGCCGGTTTTCTTAAAAAAATTCCGGATGCCGAGATTGAATTTGGTGAGGCAAATCATGACCAGACTTTTCGCAGGAATTGCTGCATTGACGCTTGGTGCCACGGCGGCGCTCGGCGAACCGCATCGCTATGAACTCGACCCGGAACACACGACCATCGCCTTTCTGGTGGATCACCTGGGTTATGCCGACACGCTTGGTCTTTTTCTCACTTTTGAGGGCGGCTTCACCTATGACATGGATACCCAGGACCTGTCGGACGTGATCATAACCGTGCAGACCGCGAGCGTTGAAAGCTTCAACGAGGCTCGTGATGGTCATGTCCGCAGCGGGGATTTCCTGAATGTCGAGACTTTTCCGGTTATGACATTCACCGCCACCGGCGGCACGCCGACAAGCGCCACCACCGGAACGGTTGAAGGAGAACTGAACCTCCTCGGTCAGACCCATCCGCTCACCCTGGATGTAACCCTGAACAAGGCTGCGAAGTATCCGTTCGGCCACGGCCGGTTCACACTCGGTCTCAGTGCCCGTGGAACGGTCACCCGTAGCGCCTATGGCATGACCTATGCCGTCGACAACGGCTTTGTCGGAGACGAGGTCCAACTGATCCTGGAAACCGAAGCCATGCGGATTGACGAATAGCCCAGATAACAGATGAGGCTCAGTTCTGTGACTATGCCTTATAGGGTTTTGTCCATTAACGGTCGAAGCGCCGGGTGAATGTTCGGGCTTTCCTCCTGGATGAAACGTAGCAGTGCTTTTTCGTTCTCGTGCAACACACCATCCCGGCCGATGCGGTTTACCAGCCAGGTTGCTTCGTCTTCCGTAACCACTTCATTGACCGCAATTTCCGCCCGCATGGCTGCGCCGCGCTCCGACACCGGATCCGACCGATCGGCATACGCATCACGAATGCCACCGACACCGCCGCTGAACATCTTGCTGAAAAACCCGCCAAGACCGCCTTCAAAACCCCCAGGTTGTTCCAGCCAGTTTTCGCGCGCAAGGGCAACGTCTCGTGCTGGTGGTGCAAATCCGGACATCGCCATCAGATAGTTTGCAATCGCCTTGGCAAAAAGTTCCGACCAGGCGGGATCGTTTTCAGCTTCCAAGGTTGCATCGTTCAGGTCGAACAAAATTTCGGCTTCTGATTTGGAAATCGCAATGCCGCCGCACCCTGCTCCGGCATAAAGCACCCTGCGGAGTAACTCGACTTCAGCCTCGGAAATCACGCCCGGCCTCAATTCCGCTCCTGTGCGTGTCGCCCCTTCGCCGGAAATGACCGACTCCGCAACCGCTCTCAAGGCGAATTGCTCGAGGCCTGCCGGCGCCTGCCGGGCTTTTTCCAGAACGTGCAGAACAGCGTTCAGCTCCGTTCGTGTACAAACATGACCGTCCACGGAGATCTGCCCGATCAGCCAGTCTGAATTGTCATCGGATACGTACCCTTCCGGTTTGGCCTGATGAACCAGAATGTCTCCGATGGCTTCAGGAAAAAGCTCATACCAGGTATCGGCAAAAGTCAGGTCGGCATTGTTCAACTTGAACAGCGCAGCGCCTTCATCGAGCGACACTGCCATGTCGCCGTAAATGTACCGACGCAAGGTAATGACATCATCTTCATTGACCGTGCCACTTGAGATTTTCGCAGCAACAAAGTCTTCCAGTCCCGGTTTGGTCATGGGATCCCCCAGTAAAAAATCTTGCACAGGTTATCGCTGAAAATTCTTGAGATTCCCGTAACGTCCGTTTCGATGACCTGCACAGCAAAAAGGGAGCCGCTGATGCGGCTCCCTAGTCGTTTCCGTAACTCAGACGGGAGTTTGAGCTTCAGGAAACTGCTCCGGGAGTGGGGGCATGCCGGAACATCTCGTCGGGCCTCAGCCGCGGTGCTTTTTACCTTTGCCCATTCCGCGGTCTGCGCCTTTCTTGCCTTTTTTGCCTTTTTCAATATCGGCTTTGGTGATCACGCCATCTTTATTGCGATCAGCACGATCCATCAGGCGTTCCATGCGCTTGCCGTGTTCCTCGGCAGTGATCCCGAGGCTACCGTCGGCATCCGCACGCTGGAACATGTCAACGACACGGTTCTCGTTAACGGCCAACCACAAAGGACCGAAGTCTTCCAAAGTGAAGGAACCGCTGCCATTGGTGTCGGCAAGAGCAAAGAGCTCGGCACGCCGCGCATCAAAATCTTCGCGGGTCACGGTGCCATCGCTATTTGTGTCGAACACTTGCATGAACATCCGTGCAGGTCCGCCACGGCCACGCTCGTGACCACCTCGGCCCTTGCGGTCCCGGGCTTCCGCCCGCTGGCCGCGTTCGCCGTCATTTTCTGCGTTTTCCGCATTTTGGGCATTGGCACCACGTTGGCCGCGAACGCGTTCAACAGTGCCGTTGCCGTCCCGGTCGAGGCGATTGAAAAGACGGTTGGCAACCGTGTCCACTTCTTCCTGGGTCACAATGCCGTCGCCATCCGCGTCCAGGAACTGGAACGCCCGGACCATGCGATCGTTTGACCGGGTCAGAAACGCTGCCTTGAATTCCTCGAGGCTGATTTCACCGCTGCCATCGGCATCTGCGGATTGGAAATCCTGTGCCCGGACTTCATCGATTTCTTCCTGCGTGATGACACCATCTTTATTGACGTCAAAACGTTCGAACAGACGTTCGGCGCGTTGCTCGTGGCCGCCGCGTCCATGACCTTTGCCATGACGGCCGCCGCGCTCACCCATATGCGCAAAACGCTTGCCTTCAGTCTGCTGAATTTGCTTGCCCCCGTCCGCGGTTGCTGCTGCCGTCTGGGCTGAGGCAGAATAACCAGCAGTCAGTGCAGTACCGGCAACGCTCGCAGCCAAAGCGGCAATTGCAATCTTCTTGAACGGTTTCATTCCAACAACTCCTTGGTTCGTTGATGAGCTGAAGGTAGGAGGCAATTGTCGCAAGAATACCCTCGCCAGAGGCCTGAAGTGTCGCCATCTGTACCGCTGGGCGGGAGCGACACACTTTGATACAAGTTCGGTTCGCGCAACGGCCTGCCAGACATTATTTTGGCCTTAGAAACAAGCAGATCAGTGTATTAAACAGAGAGCGGCTGATCATGCAGAGAAGAATGGAGACAATGGTGAGCGACCCGAGCCCGCATATTCTGGTGGTTGATGACCATCGCGACATTCGCGAGACCCTTGCCCGCTATCTCATAAAGAACGGCCTGCGTGCAACGACGGCCGAGAATGCTGCACACGCGCGCAAATCCCTGAAGGCCGCCTCCATTGATCTCGTCGTTCTGGACATCATGATGCCTGGTGAAGATGGTCTGTCGCTGTGCCGCCATCTGGTGGAAACCGGTTCGATGCCAGTAATCCTTTTGACCGCCATGGCAGACGACACCGACAGGGTAATAGGCCTGGAAGTCGGCGCAGATGACTATGTAACGAAGCCTTTCAACCCGCGTGAATTGCTGGCGCGCATTCGCGCGGTTCTCAGAAGAACTTCACTGGCCCCTAAAGAACGCGATCCGATCGAGCAGGAAAAGATGCATTTCGACGGATGGGCACTCAACGTTTCCCGCAGGGAACTGACGGATCCAGACGGCAATCCTGTCGCGCTGTCCAGCGGTGAATTTCAGTTGCTGTGCGCTTTTTTGAAACGACCCAAGATGGTCCTGAACCGCGATCAGCTTCTGGACCTGACCACAGGCCGGGCCCCGGCGGTGTTCGACCGGTCCATTGACAATCAGGTCTCACGCCTGCGCCGCAAAATCGAAATAGACCCGAAGGATCCGAAACTGATCAAGACCGTGTGGGGTGGTGGTTACATGTTTACCGCTGAAGTGAAAGACCACGTCGAATGAACGTATCCGCCCTTCTTCGAAAGGCTCTCGATTTCCTGTGGCCCAGAGCTCTGGCGTCTCAACTGATCGTTCTGCTTCTGCTGGCGATTGTGGCGGCACAGGCTCTGAGCATTTTCATATTTCAGGACGAGCGGCGCATTGCCATGGTGGCAGCGGTTCGGGACAACCTGCTTGCACGCGCAGCTTCCATTGCCGAGTTGATCGAAGATACCCCGGAATCCCTGCAAGGCCGAATCTTGGAGGCCAGCAGCAGCCGATATGCCGTGTTCTGGATCGGTGACACACCGCTTGCACCGGAAAGGGGGGCATCCCGGTTTGAAATTGGTCTGCAAGGTTACCTTAGCCAACAGCTGCACAAGGGTCAGGCCGTACACATCAACATTCACGCGGATGAAAAGCGTGGCCCGCGCAGCAAAAAACCGGACAAGGATGACGAAAAGAGTTGGCGTGCCGTTCCCAAACGCGAGCGTCCTCACAATCTTCGCAAGATCATGAACAAGCCGGAAGATCTCTCGTTGTCGATTCAATTGACCGACGGGCGCTGGCTGAACGTCGCCACCAGTTACCGGCCACCTCCCGGTGCGATCATTCCCTTGCTGGTACAGCTTTCGCTGACTGCCCTTGCTATTGTGCTGATCATCGCTCTTGCCGTTCGCCGGGTTACCCGACCACTCAAGGATCTGGCCATTTCGGCGGAAAAATTCGGCCGAGGTGAAGAACAGGAACCACTGACGCCAAGCGGACCGAGTGAAGTTCAGGCGCTGACCTCCTCTTTCAACGACATGCAGGGTCGTCTGACGCGTTTCGTCCGCGACAGAACCCGCATGCTTGCCGCAATCAGTCATGATTTGCGCACCCCGATCACATCTCTGCGTCTGCGGGCTGAATTTATCGAAGACGATGAAAACCGGGAAAAAATGATCGAAACGCTGGAAGAAATGTCTGCCATGACAGAAGCCGCGCTGCGCTTTGCCAAGGATGAGGCTTATTCCGAAAGTGCCGAAATAACCGACCTTGGAGCAATGCTGGAAAGTCTGGCCGGGGACCAACAGGATCTGGGGCACGTTTGCTGGGTCCTGGTCAACGAGGAAATTTCGTTGTCCTGCCGTCCGATGGCGCTGAAGCGAGCTCTGCGCAACCTGATTGAGAACGGGATCCGGTACGGAGATTCCGTTTCCGTCGAAGCGACAAAGACCGCAGACGAAATTGTCATTCGCATTCTTGACGAAGGCCCGGGCATTCCCGAAGCGCGGTTGAAAGATGTCTTTGAGCCCTTTGTGCGTCTGGAAGAATCCAGAAGCGAGGAGACCGGAGGAATCGGCCTCGGACTTGCAATCACCCGCTCGATCATCCACGCCCATGGTGGCACGATTGAACTGAAAAACCGTCCGAAGGGCGGCCTTGAAGCTGAAATCAGGTTGCCGATGAGTAGCTGATCCTTGAGTGAACGGTTGGTGTACTGAGGGGTTGCGCAAGTGACAGCTGCTTGGCTGCCGCTTGCGCAAGCCGCGAGAGCCCGGCTCAATTCAGCCGGAAAATCAAAGAACATTTCAGGATCGACTCAATACAAGCGCAGATCTCCGGTCATCGACCAATCGATTTCTGGTCAACTTGCCTGGTCTAACTAGCGCCTTGCTTCCAGTTCACCTGCATAAGTCGCCTCATCGACCGGTTCCAGCCAATCGACCGCAGCACCGTTCAGTTCTTCCTGAATGACCAGATGAACCAGAGACGTATGCGGTCCGGCACCGTGCCAATGCTTGATATTGGGCGGTATCCAGATCACGTCGCCAGGCAGTATCGACAGTTTCTCCTGCCCCCAGAGATGAACAAAGCCCGCCCCTTCCAGGACATGAAGAGCCTGCCCCAACGGGTGGGTATGCCAATGAGTTCTGGCCTTTGGTTCAAATGTCACTTTGAACACCCTTGCCCGTGCGGGTGCAGGCGCATTGATGACAGGATCCAACCACGCGGTACCGGTGAAATAGTCCGGATTGACACGCGTGGTCGGTCGGGATCCGGCTTCGTAAACGGTCAGAACGCTCATGGCACCTCCTTGCCGGCAGATACGGCAGTTCGCAATTTCCGAGTACCGGGCCAGTTGATCAGAACAACCCCGAAAATGGCAAGGCATATTCCGGCAAAGGTTTCCAGGTCCAGGGTCTCGGAAAGAAAGACCACACCTAGAAATACGCCAACACCGGACCTCAGATAGGCCTGACTGGCGGTTCCCATGGCTCCCAAAGTCGACAGCAATCTGAAATAGATGAGAAACGCCAGAGCCGTGCAGACAATGCCAAGGATCAGCGCGGCGCATATGCTTGTCGTATCTGGAGACAGGGACCACGGCCGATCGACAACTATGCTCACCGGAACAAGCACAAACGAAGAGCAGATGAGTGTTCCGGCCGCCGGCACAATTGGTGGCATTGTTGAAAACAGCCGACCACGTAATGCCGATAAGCCGTAGAGAACTGCGCTGAACAGAACCGCGAGCTGCGGCAGAAGGTTTTCGCCGATATTTTCCAGCGCACCGACGCCAACAATCAGCACAATGCCGCCAAAACCGGCAAGTGCACCAATCAATTGCCGTGCACCGGGCCGTTGTCCCGATTGAAGCACCACAAAGGACAGGGCAAACACCCACAGAGGCGAAGTTGAATTCAGGACACTCGACACGGCAGTGCCGGCATATTGCTGTCCCCAGGCAAGCAGCAACCAGGGACCGGTGCTGTTGACCAGTGACTGAACAAAGAACAGTTTCCAGGTTCTCCAGTCCAAAGGCATCCGGATGCCTCTGAAGGACATGATCATCAGAAGGATGACGGATGCCAGTCCAACCCGAATTGCGATCAGCGTTGCCGGTGGAATAGTCTCCAGCGCAATACTGATCCACATGTAGGACGAACCCCATAACAGGGCGAGACAGCCCAGGAGGGCATATTCGAAAGAGCGGGATTGCATGATGGATGCGTTAGCCGTTCTCGACCCGGCTGTCTTCCGGTGCCTCTGCCCGGTCTTCCATGCCATAGTCCCTCAAGACATGTGCCACACGCAGGCGGTAATCCTTGAAATAGCTGTGCCTTCCAACCCGCTGAGCTTTGCGATGCTGGGTCAATCGACGCCACTCATCCAACGCCGCTTCATCTCGAAAGAACGAAACGGAAAGCAGTTTTTCCGGGTTGGTCAGGCTCTGAAAGCGTTCGACTGACAGGAACCCGTCAATCTCGTCGATCAGCGGCCGCAGTTCAGCCGCCACGTCGAGATAGTTCTGCTTTTTATCCGCATGCGGGATCACTTCGAAAATCACGGCTATCATACTTTTAGTCCTCCCTCAGCATGCGGCGCGGATGCCAGTTTCAGGAAGGTTCGGTCTTCCCGCAAGATGAATTTCTCCTTTTGCGCAAAGGCATAGTTCACTTGACCGAGAGGATCTTCGGCCAGGCGTGCACGATAGGCCTCATAAGCAGCCAGATCCTCGATGGAATAGACACCATAGGCCAGCGTCGTGGAGCCTTCGTGCGGCGAAAAATACCCAATCAGATTCGCACCGCAGCGCGGAATTGCCTGCCCCCAGTTGCGGGCATATTCCTCGAACGCAGCTTTCTTGCTCGGGTCAATGTGATAGCGGATAAAACATGTGATCATGGATCGGGCCTCTTTGATGTAGCGTTGTGGGTTCTTGTGTGCCATGCTCTGCGACGTGAATGCTTCGATGAGGATCGAACCATGAAAGATGGACCTGACATAGCCCGCATAGGGGCCCTGATTGGCGACCCCGCACGCGCCAATATCCTGAACGCCCTGTTGAGCGGCAAGGCCCTCACAGCGACCGAACTCGCGACGGAAGCCGGAGTGACCAACCAGACCGCAAGCTCGCATCTGAAGAAACTTATGGAAGGCGGGTTGCTGGCGCAGGCCAAACAGGGTCGCCACCGCTACTTCACTCTTGCCGGCCCGGAAGTTGGCGCGACACTTGAAGCGATCATGGGGTTGGCTGCACGAAGCGGTCACTTGCGAACGCGCACAGGACCTAGAGATCCGGCGATGCGTGCCGCCCGCGTGTGTTACGACCATCTAGCCGGCGACATGGCTGTACGGATATTCGACAGTCTGCAGACTCGAGGATTCCTCAGAACATCCACAAACAAAGGCGGCCTTGGCCTTTCGCCCGACGGTGAAACCTTTGTCACCGATTTTGGAATTGACCTTGAAGCCCTCTCCGCGAACCGGCGCCCCTTGTGCCGGGCCTGCCTTGACTGGAGTGAGCGGCGCAATCATCTGGCCGGCAGTCTTGGAGCCGCATTCCTGAACCGGTTTCAGGAAGAGGGTTGGTTGCGACGTGAGAAGAACAGCCGGGTTGTGCATTTCTCGTCTGGAGGAAACGCAGCACTGAAGAAACTTTTCCCCGACGCTTGATAGTACCTGCACCATCTCTCCAGCACAGTTCGACCCTCATCGAATCTTCCCGTTGCATTTTGCTTTAGTCTGACAGGCAAAGTGTAAGAGGTGTCGTGGTGCTGCAAATATCTGAGTTTCTGCCTGGAATTTTACTCGCCTACTCGGCCTTCCTTCTGGCCATTGTAAGTCCCGGTCCGAATTTTATTGCCGTAATAGGAACGTCCATGAGCGCGGGCAGACCTTCCGGAGTTGCGCTTGCTTTTGGGGTCGCCTTCGGTTCCCTGACCTGGGCACTGCTCACGGTCGTCGGCCTGACGACACTGCTGACCCTCTATGCCTCGGCTTTGACTGCCATCAAGATATTCGGTGGTCTTTACCTGCTGTGGCTGGCCTACAAATCCTTCAAGTCCGCTGCGGCACGCCAGGACCTCAAAGCTCAGAAAATGGCGGGAGAAAAACGAACGCTCACAGGTTTCCTGCTGCGAGGTTATCTCGTTCAGATCACCAATCCCAAGGCTGCGCTCGCCTGGATCGCAATCATTTCGCTCGGCATGCAAAATGGAGCACCGCTCTGGGTCGCCGCGACAATCGTGCTTGGAACTTTTGTGCTCTCTGTTGTCGTCCATGTGCTTTATGCAATTGCGTTTTCAACCCCGCTCATGGTCCGCTTGTACGGGCGCGCGCGGCGCGGAATACAATTCACTCTCGGAAGTTTTTTCGCGTTTGCCGGTATGAGACTGCTGACGCGCTCGAATTGACGGTGATGAAAGACCTGCAAATACTGTCTCCGGTTTCGGGCTGAAATCCAGCGAATTCCGTCCGGCCTGCAAGCGGGCGACATCTTCAACTAAGACAGGATGTTCTTGACCTTGCCCGAGAGCCAGGACATGGCAGGGCCCATCCGCGCATTTTTGAGGGTGACCCACTCCACCGGCGGACTCCAGTGTTTGTGCTCGAATCTCAAGTTCAGTTTTACAAGCTGCCCCGCCGCTATCGCCTCATTGGCAAGGTGTTCGGGCAAATAAGCCCAGCCTGTTTTCTGTAAGACCAGATCCCGAATGGCATGGAAGCTGCTGGCATACCAGATGCTTGTCGAAAGTGCCGGAAACTGATCGAGAACACTCCCCTGCGGGCTGCGCAAAAGAAGTTGTCTGAAAGGGAGCAACTCGTTGGCACCGATGCTCGTGATTTTTGCCAGCGGATAGTCCGGGCTGCTCACGGCAATGAAAGACAGGTTCCCGATGAAAGCCTGTTCGACTCCCTTTTGAACCTTGCTTCCCGAGAACATCAATCCAATGTCTGCTTCGCCATTCACAACAATTTCAGGAATATCTGGACTGACTGCGGAAACAAACTCGATTTGTGTTGCCGGAAATCGGACGCCGAATTCGACCAGAAGTTTGCTGAGCGAAGGAAGTAAAATCGCATCATCCAGAACAATCCGGACACGCGTTTCCTCGCCAGCAAAAATGCTTTGTGCCGCTGCGTCGAAATCTTCAACCTGTGTCAGGATCGCCTTCGCCAATGGCAACAGTCTTTCCCCGCCTTCCGTGAGCTGAGGCTTGCGGGTGGTCCGGTCGAAAAGGTCCAGTCCGAGATCGATTTCCAGGTTGGCTATGCCAAGACTGACAGCCGATTGCCCCTTGTCCAGGGCTCGCCCGGCAGCGGAAAAGCTACCGGTTTCCACAGCGGCGGCAAACATTTTGAGCTGGTCCAGACTGGTCAATTCAAACCTCAATATATTGATAATATCAATACTAGTTAACTTATTACCATTCGAAAAGAGAATTAAAATTGTCCTGCGTTCCAACGGAACCAGCCAATCCAGTTGGATTTCACCCCGGCTCCAGACACCGAGACACAGGACGAAAGATGAAAACTCTCTTGCAGATAAACTCCGGCATTCATGGTGCGGAGTCTCAGACTTCAAAGCTCGCCGACGAAGTCGCGCACAGGCTTTTGGCGCAGCACTCTGCCATGCGGCACATCAAGCGGGATCTGAGCAAAGACCCGATCCCGCATCTGGATAAGACCACTTTTCTGTCCTTTTCGGCTCCCGCCACAGTCACCTCTGCAACAAAAATAGAAGGCCTTGCGATTTCAGACGAATTGATTGCGGAACTCAGAGAGACCGATGTGCTGTTGGTTGGCGCGCCAATGTACAATTTTACGATCCCCTCCACGCTAAAATCATGGATCGATCATGTGACCCGTGCCGGCGAGACCTTCCGTTTCACCAACGAAGGACCAAAGGGACTTCTGACCGGAATTCGAGCGATCATCGTAATTGCCCAAGGTGGAGATTTTCTCGGTACCTCCATGGACTTCGAAACCGGTTATCTTGAATTGGCGCTTGGCCATCTCGGTATAACCGATATTGAATTCATCCACGCCAAGGGCCTCGCCTTGGGACAAGAAGCAGCTCAGGCTGGTCTTGCTGCCGCCCGTGCACAAATCGTCTCACTCGTCGGCCGCGACCTGACTCCGGCCTGACGCCGTTTCCCGCTCTGCAAAACAAGGCCCGCGTTGCCCCGCTTCCTGCTCAATCCGGCAGGCGTCCTCTCGGACACAAAAAACCCGGCCGGAGCCGGGTTTCCAGGAGGTGGGTCAACGTCTGGGTATCACAAACGTTATTTGGGGTCATATTTTTATGGCTTTTGGGGCCTTATCGGGTTTGGCCCTGCATCAGGATCCTTTTGGAGGCTCCTGAACGTTGGGTGATGCTTCTTTCCAGGACCTGTACAGCCGGGCGGGCAACCATGGTAGGCGATCCCGATTGTAGTCCTGGCGATGCTTCACCAATATCAATTTGGCCGTGTGCACATTCATCTTGTTCTCCTTCAGTCGCCCACAATCTGAAACGCAGCAACTTCTTAAGATCAATGTTAGCGCACTTTGTGCACTTTTCAAGAGTGCACCTTGTGCATATTTTGCTATTTTTCCTTTGCTTTCCCAACGTCAATTAATTTGACCCCAAAACAAAAAGCCTCCGCCGGGTTCCCGGCGAAGGCTGTAACTGTTCCAGAAGACCTGATCGCAGTGCGCGACCGGCAGTGACTTACTCCGCAGCAACCATGCGCGCTGCATCATAATTCAGGATTGGAGCAAGCCAGCGCTCGGCATAGGCAATGTCCCAGCCCTTTCTGGCGGCATAATCCTCCACCTGATCCCTCTCAATCTTGCCGACACCAAAATAGTGACTATCCGCATGACCGAAATACAGCCCAGAAACTGAAGACCCCGGCATCATCGCCCGGCTTTCGGTTAGCTGTATACCTGTCAATCGTTCAGCGTCGAGCAGCTTGAAAAGCGTATCCTTTTCAGTGTGATCCGGTTGTGCCGGATAGCCAGCTGCCGGGCGGATCCCCTGATACTTTTCACCGATGATATCATCGATGGAGAGAGTCTCGTCCGCTGCATACCCCCAGAGATCCTTCCGGACGATCTCGTGGAGCTTCTCGGCGAATGCTTCCGCCAGACGGTCGGCAAGCGCCTGTGAGAGGATCTTGTTGTAGTCGTCTCCTTCACGGGCATAGCGAGCAGCCAGATCGTCTTCTCCATGACCTGCCGTCACCGCAAAGCCCCCTATCCAATCATTGATGCCGCTCTCCAGCGGCGCGACGAAATCGCTGAGCGCCACATTGGCGCGTCCGCCAGCCGTTCTTGCCATCTGTTGGCGCAAAGTATGAAAAGTGCCGAGTGTTTCAGTCCGGCTTTCGTCGGTGAACAGTCGAACGTCATCTCCAACCGCATTGGCCGGCCAAAGATTTGCCACGCCCTTCGCAGTCAAGAGCTTCTTCTCGACAATCTCGTCCAGCATCCGACGAGCGTCGTCATAAAGCGCCTTTGCCGCAGGACCATAACGATTGTCGGTCAACACCGCCGGATAACGACCCTTGATTTCCCAGGTCGCGAAAAACGGCGTCCAGTCAATTACCGGTACGAGCTCTTCGAGCGGGAAATCTTCAAACACCGTCGTTCCCGGTTTCCTGGGAGCGACCGGTGGCTTTCCGATAAAATCAGACTTGAAGGCGTTATCCCTGGCAGCAGCGATCGGCGTTCGTTGCTGCGTACCCCGACCGGCGGCATGCTTTTCAGCAACATCGGCATATTCGCTGCGCACCTGCGCGTAATAAGGATCCCGCCCTCCTTCGCTCATCAGCTTGGAGGCAACACCGACAGCCCGTCCGGCGTCGGTCACATAAATCGCCTGGCCACGTTCGTAATTCGGGTGGATCTTCACCGCTGTATGGATCTTGGAGGTTGTTGCACCACCGATCAGCAACGGCACGTTCATCTCCTCGCGTTCCAGTTCCGCAGCCACGTGGCACATTTCGTCCAGGGACGGCGTGATCAGGCCACTCAACCCGATCATGTCGACCTTTTCCTGCTTGGCCGTTTCAAGAATTTTGGCAGCCGGAACCATAACCCCGAGATCGATCACCTCGAAGTTGTTGCACTGGAGAACGACGCCGACGATATTCTTGCCGATGTCATGCACATCACCTTTCACCGTTGCCATCAGGATCTTGCCGGCGGATGAATGGCCGGTGAGTCCCAGCTCCTGTTTTTCCTTCTCCATGAAGGGCATCAGATAGGCGACGGCTTTTTTCATCACCCGGGCAGATTTAACCACTTGCGGCAGGAACATCTGTCCCGAGCCGAACAGGTCTCCGACCACGTTCATGCCGTCCATTAACGGCCCTTCGATCACGTGTAGCGGACGGTCAAAGGCCTTGCGGGCCTCCTCAGTGTCTTCTTCCACGAAATCGGAAATTCCGTGAACCAATGCATGCTCTATCCGCTTGGCAACACCCCAGGTGCGCCAGGTGAGATCGGCTTCCCGTTTCTTGCCGCCCTCGCCTTTCCAGCGTTCAGCAGCTTCCAGCATACGATCCGTCGCATCATCCCGCCGATTCAGGACAACATCAATGCAAAGTTCCCGCAATTCTTCGTCAAGATCGTTGTATACCGCCAATTGACCGGCGTTGACGATGCCCATGTCCATTCCACGCTGAATGGCGTGATAGAGGAATACGGAGTGCATCGCCTCACGCACGGCCTCATTGCCACGGAAAGAGAAAGAAAGGTTCGACACACCACCAGACACGTGGGCATGAGGCAGGTTCTCGCGGATCCAGCCTGTGGCTTCGATGAAATCGACGCCATAATTGTTGTGTTCTTCAATGCCGGTTGCGACCGCAAAGATGTTCGGATCGAAAATGATGTCTTCGGGCGGAAACCCGACTTTTTCCGTCAGCACCTTATAGGAGCGGGCACAGATTTCGGTTTTCCGCTCGAACGTATCCGCCTGCCCGCTTTCGTCGAATGCCATGATGACAACCGCAGCACCGTATCGACGGACCAGTTTGGCTTGTTCGATAAAGGCCTCTTC